>JAFUQI010000081.1 GCA_017481035.1 Alphaproteobacteria bacterium
AGAGTTATATTCAATACTCCTGTTAAAGGTAATGGTAGTATTACTATACATCCAGGAGGATCTTATAGATCTTCTAAACCTATAGGTATTAAGGTTATTAATAAAGGAGGTAAGATAGTGTTTAAGTAAGAGGGAGCCTATTTATAGGCTTTCTTTTTTTTGTGGGGTTGATATAATACAATAATCAAATACGCCTAGGATGATGCATTTTTAAAATGATAAAAATATTGTTGCTAGTTAACAATAATGTTAATGCCTGTTGCTCTTGACAGTTATTTGACTCGTTGATACAATATCTCGTATAGTCGGTATATTTATACTGCGTGTAAATAAGTTCATTAATTTTTTAAGAAAAGGAAATAATGCCTACAATTAACCAATTAATACGATCTCCTAGGAAACCTAGAGTCGCAAGGAATAAGGTTCCTGCTTTGGAGTCTTGTCCTCAAAAAAGAGGTGTTTGTTCACGTGTTTTCACAACGACGCCAAAGAAACCAAACTCAGCTATGAGAAAAGTTGCTCGTATTCGCTTAACTAATGGATATGAAGTTACTGGATATATCCCCGGAGAGGGTCACAATTTGCAGGAACACTCTGTTGTTATGATTAGGGGTGGTCGTGTTAAAGACTTGCCTGGTGTTCGTTATCATATCATCCGTGGTACTCTTGATACGCAAGGAGTTAAGGATAGGAAACAAGCACGTTCTAAATACGGTGCTAAGAGGCCTAAATAGTTATTTGTAGGAGTGAATAATGGCAAGACGTAGAGCTGCTGAAAAACGCGAAATTTTAAAGGATCCGAAATACGGAGACGTTGTTGTTACAAAGTTTATGAATTGCTTGATGTATGATGGAAAGAAGTCAGTTTCTGAGCGCATCATGTATGGAGCATTCGATAGAATCCATGGAAAGAATGGAAAGAGTAGCTTGGAATTGTTCCAAGAAGCATTGGCAAATGTACGCCCAACACTTGAGGTCAGATCTCGTCGTGTTGGTGGTGCTACATATCAGGTTCCAACTGAGGTTGCTCCAAACAGAGCACAAGCTTTGTCAATTCGTTGGATGATAAACGCCGCTCGTAATCGTTCTGAAAAAACTATGGAAGAAAGATTGGCTGGAGAAATTCTCGATGCTGCTTCTGGTAAGGGAGCTGCTATTAAGAAACGTGAGGATACTCATAAGATGGCTGAGGCAAACAGAGCATTTGCTCACTATAGATGGTAAACAGGGGAGACTAATTTTATGAAACGAACTACGCCTATTGATCGTTATAGAAATATCGGTATTATGGCTCACATAGATGCCGGTAAGACGACAACGACAGAAAGAATACTTTTCTACACGGGAAAGTCTTATAAAATCGGTGAGACTCACGAAGGTGGGGCTACTATGGACTGGATGGAACAGGAGCAGGAAAGAGGTATTACGATTACATCAGCTGCAACAACTTGTTTTTGGAAAGATCATAGAATTAATATTATAGACACACCAGGCCACGTTGACTTTACTGTTGAGGTTGAGAGAAGCTTGCGCGTACTCGATGGCGCTGTTACAGTTTTTGACGGTGTTGCAGGTGTTGAGCCTCAATCCGAAACAGTTTGGCGTCAGGCTGATAAATATAATGTTCCAAGAATATGCTTTGTTAATAAGCTGGACAGAATGGGAGCAAACTTCTTCCGTTGTGTTGATATGATTGTTGATAGACTTGGTGCAAGACCCGTTCCTTTGACGTTGCCAATTGGTATTGAAGCAGATTTTAAGGGCGTAGTTGATGTGGTTGCTATGAAGGCCTACATCTGGACAAATGAGGATATGGGCGCTCATTATGATATAGTCGATATTCCTGAAGATATGAAAGCTCAAGCTGAAGAGTATCATCAGAAGATGATGGATATCATAGTTGAGGCAGATGATGCGGCAATGGAAGCATATCTTGAAGGAAAAGAGATTCCTTTGGACCTTGTTAAGAAGTGTATCAGAAAAGGCACAATTGCTGGAAGCTTTGTTCCAGTTCTCTGTGGAACTGCATTTAAAAACAAGGGGGTTCAGCCTCTATTGGATGCTGTTGTTGACTACCTTCCATCTCCTTTAGATATTGGTGATATTCAATGTGTCAATCCTGACGAGACTGATACTGTCAGAAAACCAAGTGATGATGAGCCATTTGCAGGTTTAGCATTTAAGATCATGACAGATCCATTCGTTGGAAGTATCACTTTCTTGCGTGTTTATTCAGGTATCCTTGAGTCTGGAACTTCTGTCTTGAACTCAGTGAAGGATAAGAACGAGAGAATAGGGCGTATGCTTTTGATGCACGCAAATAACCGTGAGGATATAAAGTATGCTTCTGCTGGTGATATCGTTGCTCTTTGTGGGTTAAAATACACGACAACTGGAGATACACTTTGCACTCCAAATAAACCAGTTGTCTTGGAAAAGATGGAATTCCCGGAGCCAGTTATTGAAATCGCAATTGAACCAAACACAAAGGCAGACCAAGAAAAGATGGGTATTGCTCTATCACGTATGGCGTCGGAAGATCCTTCGTTCAAGATTACATCTGATCCAGAAACAGGGCAGACGATCATAAAGGGTATGGGCGAATTGCATCTTGAAATCAAAGTTGATATACTCAAGAGGGAATACAAAGTTGATGCGAAGGTTGGTGCTCCTCAAGTTGCTTATCGTGAGACGATTACAAAGCAAAACGAAATCGATTACACTCACAAAAAGCAGTCAGGTGGTGCAGGTCAGTTTGCTCGTGTCAAGATAGTATTCGAACCACTAGAACCAGGTTCAGGTTTTGTCTTTGATAATAAGATCGTTGGCGGTGTTGTTCCTAAGGAATATATTCCAGGCGTTATCAAAGGATTGCAGTCTGCTATGGAGACTGGTGTTATCGCAGGTTTCCCTATGATTGACTTTAAGGCAACCTTAATCGATGGTGCATATCACGATGTTGACTCAAGCGTTTTGGCATTCGAAATCGCAGCAAGAGCCGCTTTCCGTGAAGGTATAGCAAAATGTAATCCAAGATTGTTAGAGCCAATCATGAAGGTTGATGTTGTAACACCTGAAGACTACATGGGTGATATCATCGGAGACTTAAATAGCCGTCGTGGTCAAGTTTCAGGAATGGACCAACGTGGTAATGCAAGAGAAATTTCAGCTATGGTTCCTTTGGCAAATATGTTTGGTTATGTTAACGTTTTGCGTTCAATGAGCCAAGGTCGAGCACAATTCTCGATGGTTTTTGATCATTATGATCAAGTTCCACAGCAAATAGCTGATGAAATTAAATCTAAAATGTCGTAAAATGGCATAAGTGTTGTTAATTTATTTTTTATATGGAGTGAAAAATGGCGAAAGAAAAGTTTGAAAGATCTAAGCCCCATTGTAATATTGGGACCATTGGTCACGTTGACCATGGTAAAACAACCTTGACAGCAGCAATTACCTGCGTCTTGGCAAAGCAAGGAAAAGCAGAATTCAGAGCATACGATCAAATCGATGGTGCTCCTGAAGAAAAAGCAAGAGGTATCACTATCTCAACAGCTCACGTTGAATATGAGACAGAGACACGTCACTATGCACACGTTGACTGCCCAGGCCACGCTGACTATGTTAAAAACATGATCACTGGTGCTGCACAAATGGATGGTGCAATTCTCGTTGTTTCAGCTGCTGATGGTCCAAAGCCACAGACAAGAGAACACGTTCTCCTTGCACGTCAGGTTGGTGTTCCAGCATTGGTTGTTTATCTAAACAAGATGGACTTGGTTGACGATCCAGAATTAGTTGACTTGGTTGAAATGGAAGTTAGAGAACTTCTAAGTTCATATCAATTCCCAGGTGATGAGATTCCTATCGTAAGAGGTTCGGCTCTAGTTGCTCTCGAAGGTGGAGATAAGACTGTTGGTGAAGATTCAATCATGAAATTGATGGAAGAAATCGATAGATATATTCCACAACCACAAAGAGCAGTTGACAAACCATTCTTGCTTCCAATCGAAGACGTTTTCTCAATTTCAGGCCGTGGTACAGTTGTTACAGGTCGTGTTGAGAGAGGTGTTATCAAAGTTGGTGAAGAAGTCGAAATCGTTGGTATCAAACCAACTCAAAAGACAACAGTCACTGGTGTTGAAATGTTCAGAAAACTTCTAGACCAAGGTGAAGCTGGTGATAATATCGGTGCATTGCTCCGTGGTACAAAGAGAGAAGAAGTCGAGAGAGGTCAAGTTTTGGCAGCTCCTGGAACAATTACTCCACACACAGAGTTTGAAGCTGAGGTTTATGTTTTGACAAAAGAAGAAGGTGGACGTCATACCCCATTCTTTGGTAACTATAGACCACAATTCTATTTCAGAACCACAGACGTAACAGGAACGGTTACATTGCCTGAAGGTGTTGAAATGGTCATGCCAGGTGATAACGTTAAAATAAAGGTTGAACTCATTGCTCCAATCGCAATGGAAGAAAACCTAAGGTTTGCTATCCGTGAAGGTGGCAGAACCGTCGGAGCAGGTGTTGTTTCGAAAATAATTAAGTAGTTTATATTTTTGTTAGGAAAGAAGAGGAATAAAATCAAATGGATAGTCGTAGCATTCGTATAAGATTAAAGGCCTATGATCACAGATTGCTTGATCAGTCAGTTAAGGAAATCGTTGGAGCCGCCAAGAGAACGGGGGCTGAGGTCGTTGGGCCTATTCCTCTTCCTATGAAGATAGAACGCTATACGGTGAACCGTTCCCCTCACATCGACAAAGAGTCGAGGGAACAGTTCGAAATGAGAACGCACAGGCGTTTGATAGATATTAAGGATTGGCTCCCACAAACAGTCGATGCTCTTATGAAGCTCGATTTGGCAGCGGGTGTCGATGTTGAAATTAAACTTTAATTAAGGAAAAGGTGTTATGAGAGTAGGGTTAATTGCCGAAAAAGTCGGTATGACTCAGTTGTTTGACGACAATGGTGTGCAAGTGCCGGTGACCGTCTTAAAAGTCGATCCATGCACAGTTGTTTCTCTTAGGTTGAAAGATAAAGATGGCTATAGTGCTGTTCAACTTGGAACCAGAGAAGGCAAAGAAAAGCACATTAATAAGCCACAATTGGGATATTTTAAAAAACTCGGATCTAAGCTTTTTAGGATCCTCAAAGAGTTTAGAGTTGATGATTCAACTCAATATAGTGTTGGTGATGTCTTTGATGCAACTCATTTTGAGCCAGGTCAGTTAATAGATGTTACAGGAACAACGAAAGGTAAAGGTTTTGCCGGTGCAATGAAGCGTCATGGATTTGGCGGTTTAAGAGCAACGCACGGTGTTTCAATCACACATAGGAGTCATGGTTCAACTGGAAACAGAACCCAACCAGGTCGTGTGTTTAAGGGCAAGAGAATGGCAGGACATATGGGTGATGTTAAGGTCACTATGTTAAACTTAAAGGTTCACTCGGTTGATAAAGACAAGGGTGTTATTTTCGTGCATGGTGCAGTTCCTGGAAGTAAGAGTGGAATCGTTTATATTCGCGATGCCATCAAGAAAGCTAATTGAGGTTAGAGTTTTATGAAGTTTAATATTTTAGATCGCGAGAATAAAGTCTCAGGAGAGCTCGAGCTTTCAGATTTAGTTTTTGGCTTGACTCCAAGAAGAGATATTATCTCACGTGTTGTTTTGTGGCAACTAGCAAAGAGAAGATCTGGAAACCACACTGTTAAAGGTAAATCCGACGTACATGGAACGACGAAGAAGTTCGTCCGTCAAAAAGGTTCAGGCGGAGCACGTCATGGTTCCAAGAAGGCCGTTCAATTTAGAGGCGGTGGAATCGTATTCGGTCCAGTTAAAAGAGACCATGGTTATGATCTTCAAAAGAAGGTTCGTAAGCTTGGTTTGAAAATGGCGCTATCAGATAAGTCCAGAAATGGAAATCTAGTGGTAGTTGACTCATTAAAGTATGAAGGCAATATCAAAACAAAAGAGTTTTTGAAGAGATTTGCAGACATGAAGTCAGCTTTGTTTATTGATGTCGATCCGAATTTTGAGGTCGAGTGTGCATTGTCAAACATAGTTGGTTATGACTTTGTTCCACAGATTGGTGCAAACGTTTATGACATTGTTAGAAAAGACAAAGTTGTTATCTCAGTTGATGCAATGAAGGTTTTAGAAGGTAGGTTGGTATGATGGACAAAACAAAAGCTACTTTTCGCGAGTATGATATTATCAGATATCCATTGATGTCTGAGAAGTCAACGAAGGTTCTCGAGACTTCAAATGCATATGTTTTTGTTGTTGATGTCACAGCAACCAAGACAGAGATTAAGTCGGCAATAGAAAAGATATTCGGTGTTAAGGTTGTGTCGGTTAACACATCCATAAACAAAGGAAAGAATAAAGTCTTCAGAGGAAAACCTGGAAGAAGATCAGACTTTAAAAAGGCTGTTGTCAGAGTTCAGGCTGGAGATAAAATAGAATTAGGCGTCGGAGTATAACGAAAATGGGATTAAAGAAATATAAATCGGTTACAACGTCCCAAAGACAGCTTATCAATATTGATAGGTCAGAGCTCTGGAAAGGAAGACCGTTTAAAAAATTGACTCAGAACAAGTTAGACCGTGCAGGAAGAAATAGCCATGGTCATATAACTGTCTGGAATCGTGGTGGCGGACATAAGCAACGCTATAGAATTATTGACTTCTTACGTGATAAGAAAGATATGGAAGCAGTCGTCGAGAGAATAGAGTATGATCCAAATCGTACATCTTTTATCGCTCTCGTCAAATATGAAGATGGAGAGTACAGATATATTGTTGCTCCACAAAAATTAAAAGTTGGAGATGCTGTTGTTTCTTCGGATAAGGCTGACGTAAAGCCTGGTAATACAATGCTTCTCAAGAACATACCAGTTGGTACTGTCGTTCATAACGTAGAACTCAAAGTAGGGAAGGGGGCACAGCTAGCACGTTCTGCTGGATCATCAGTTCAGATCGTTGGTCGTGATGGTGTATATGTTATATTGAGACTTCCTTCCGGAGAGCAACGTATGGTAAGCGGATCTTGCACAGCAACTGTTGGTGTAGTATCAAATCCTGATCATCAAAACAGAAGCTATGGTAAGGCAGGTCGTAATCGTTGGTTGGGTAAGAGACCATGTGTACGTGGTGTCGCTATGAACCCTGTTGATCACCCACATGGTGGTGGTGAAGGTAAGACATCTGGAGGAAGACATCCAGTGACTCCATGGGGTATTTCAACCAAAGGTAAAAAAACTCGTAGAAATAAACGTACGAGTCAGTATATAATATCAAAACGTAAGTAAGGAGAAATAAAGTGCCAAGATCTGTTTGGAAAGGACCGTTTTTCGATAGATATTTGCTCAAGAAGGCCGAGAAAGTCAGGGCCTCTGGACGTTCAGCAGATGTCATAAAGATTTGGACAAGACGTTCCACAATTTTGCCTCAATTCGTCGGATTGACTTTTGGGGTTCACAATGGAAAGAAGTTCGTACCTGTTTCAGTTTCTGAAAATATGGTAGGACATAAGTTTGGTGAGTTTGCTCCTACGCGTACATATTACGGACATGGTGCGGATAAGAAAGCGAAGAGATAATTATGCAAAATAGAACAGCCAAAGCCATTTTAAGAAAGGTTCGCGTTAGCCCTCAGAAATTGAACATAGTTGCTGCTATGATCAGAGGACTTAATGCACAAAGAGCATGCGATGTTTTGCAACATTCAAAGCGCAGAATCGCAAACGATGTCAGAAAGACAGTTTTATCAGCGATAGCAAATGCAGAGAACAATGCAGGAATTAATTCTGATTCATTGTTCGTTAAAGAAGCTTACGTTGGATATAGCCTGAAACTTCGTAGATTCCATCCACGAGGCAGGGGACGCGGTGGAGTTGTGACGAAACCATTCAGTCACCTCACAGTAGTTTTAGAAGAGAGAAATTGAGGTAAGGTATGGGACAGAAGGTAAATCCAGTAGGATTAAGATTAGGTATCCTTCGTACATGGGAATCAAGATGGTTCGCAGAAAAAGGATATGCTGATCAGTTGATAAAAGATATCAAGATTAGAGAATATATTCAGGACAATTATAAGTCCGCAGGTATTGCTCGTGTTGTTGTTGAAAGACCAGCCAAAAAAGCAATAGTAGAGATCTTTGCATCAAGGCCAGGCGCTCTAATTGGAAAAGGTGGAGCAGACCTTGAAACGTTAAAGAAGAAACTAACAAAAATCGCAGGAATGGATGTTGCTATCAATATAACAAACGTTCGCAGACCAGAGTTGGATGCTTATTTGATTGCAGAAGGAATAGCTTTCCAAATCGAGAAACGCGTTTCTTATAGACGCGCAATGAAAAGAGCAATGCAGTCAGCAATGAAACTTGGAGCTCTTGGTATAAGAGTTAACGTTTCTGGAAGACTAAATGGTGCAGAAATCGCAAGAACAGAATGGTATAGAGAAGGACGCGTTCCTCTTCACACGTTGCGTTCGGATGTTGATTTTAGTATCGGTGTTGCAAAGACAACTTATGGAACATGCGGTATCAAGGTTTGGATATATAAAGGCGATTACGAAGTTGGAGACGTTTTCTCCAGGGATAAGAAAGTTTGATGTGGGGTTTGAAAAATGTTGTCTCCAAAAAGAACTAAATTTAGAAAGGCTTTTAAAGGCCGTATTAAAGGAAACGCAAAGGCTGGCGCAGAAGTCAGCTTTGGCAATTTCGGTTTGAAGGCAGTTGAACCTGCAAGAATAAATGCTCGTCAGATCGAGTCTGCACGTCGTGCGATTTCAAGGTGTATTAAAAGAGCAGGACGTCTTTGGATAAGAATATTCCCAGATGTTCCAGTTTCCAAGAAGCCAGCAGAAGTTCGTATGGGAAGCGGGAAAGGTTCTCCTGAGTATTGGGCTTGCCGCGTTAAGCCTGGTCGTGTAATGTTTGAGTTGGATGGTATTCCAGAAGATATTGCAAGAGCAGCGTTTGAGCTTGCTTCAGCAAAGCTTCCAATTCAAACAAAGTTTGTTAAACGTATTGTGTAATTAGGTGGCTCATATGAAATTTGTTGATTTGTTGAAGAAGGATAAAAAAGAGCTTCTTCAGATGTGTGCAGATTTGAAAAAAGAGCACATGAATTTGAGAATTCTTTCTAAGACGACTCAGGATGTTAAGACGTCAGCGATTCGTGCTTGTAGAAAGAATATAGCAAGAGTTTTAACGCGTTTGACGCAGTTAGATAAAGGTAAATAAGGAGTAGGAAATGCCACGTAGAGTGTTGCAGGGTGTTGTAGTTAGCGACAAGTGCGACAAGACAGTAACAGTCAAGGTCGAGGAACGCGTTATGCATCCTAAGTATAAAAAATATGTGAAGTTACACAAGAAATATGCAGCTCACGACGAAAACAATGCCTTTAAGGTTGGTGACTTTGTTAAGATTATAGAGTCAAGACCAATTTCAAAAAGCAAGAAGTGGGTTGTTGAAACAAAAGAGGGAGGTGCCGCATGATTCAAGCAGAATCACGTATGACGGTTGCTGATAACTCAGGAGCAAAGGAAGTCTTGTGCATAAAAGTTCTTGGTGGTTCCAAGAGAAGGTATGCTGGTGTTGGCGACGTTGTCGTCGTCACCATCAAGGATGCGATTCCAAGAGGTAAGGTCAAGAAAGGAGATATCCATAAGGCAGTTATAGTTAGAACAAAGCAAGCTATAAGACGTCAAGATGGTATGGAAATCAAGTTTGATAGAAACGCTGTTGTCTTGATCGATAAGCAAGGAGAGCCAATTGGAAGCCGTATCTTCGGTCCTGTTACGAGAGAGTTAAGAAGTGCAGGATATATGAAGATTATTTCATTAGCACCGGAGGTTTTGTAGTATGACGCAACCAAAGTTTAAAGTAAAGAGAGGCGATAAGGTTCAGGTTATCGCCGGTAAAAATAAAGGGCAACGCGGTTCTGTTAAGAAGGTTTTCCTTGACACAGGTAAGGTTATAGTGGACAATGTAAACGTCGTTGTAAGAAACGTGAAGCCTGATTATAGACATCCGGAAGGTTCTTTTAAAAAGGAGCTTCCAATTGATATTTCGAATGTTTCATTGATCGATCCTTCAACCGATAAGCCAGGTAAAGTTGGTTATAAGTTTGAAGACGGCAAGAAGGTTCGTTATTTCAAAAAATCAGGAACAATTTTGTAAGGAAATAGAGATATGAGTTTTTCAAAGGATAGGTACTTTGCTGAAATAAGACCTCTGCTAAAGAAGGAGCTTGGTATCACAAATGAGTTTATGATTCCAAAGTTAGAGAAGATCGTGCTTAACTGCACGTCTTCTGATGCAGCTCATGACGGCAAAGTTAATCAAATAATTTTCGATGAGTTAATGGCTATATCTGGTCAAAAGCCAGTCGTAACAAAGGCTAAGAAATCAATAGCAGGTTTTAAACTCAGAGAAGGCGCGAATATGGGCGCAAAGGTTACATTAAGACGCGATAGAATGTATGAGTTCTTGGATCGTTTGATCTATATTGCTCTTCCAAAAGTCAGAGACTTTAGAGGCCTTTCTTCTAAAGGTTTTGATGGACGTGGTAACTACTCAATGGGAATCAAAGAACAACTTATTTTCCCTGAGATTAACTACGATAAGATAGATAAAGTTCGTGGTTTTGATATCACAGTATGTACTACAGCGAGGGATGACAAGTCTGCCTTAGCTTTGCTTAAGGCGCTGAGATTCCCGTTTACTAGTTGATCAGTTTTTTTTGAGGGTTTAGATAATGGCCAAATTGAGTTCGATTGAGAACAATAATCGAAGAAAAAGGATGACTGAAAATAAGAAGGCTTCAAGGGCAGCTTTGAAGGCTATCATTATGAATAAGGAAACTTCCTTTGACGATAGAATGGCGGCAGTCCATAAATTGGCTGAGATGCCAAGAAACTCTTCTGCAATAAGAGTTCGTAACAGATGCATTCTAACTGGAAGACCACGTGGCTTCTATAGGAAGTTTGGAATGTCAAGAATAGCGTTAAGAGAGCTTGCGTCTGCGGGCCTTTTACCTGGTGTAACAAAAGCTAGCTGGTAGGAGATTGATATGAGTATAGTTGATTCAATTAGTGATTTGATCACCAGAATTCGTAACGCACAGATGTCAAATAAAAAGACTGTCGATTCACCAATGTCACGTTCGCGCGAAGATCTCGTTAGGGTTCTTCAAAGTGAAGGTTATATCCGTGGATATTCTGTTGTAGATTGTCCAGAGACAGGACATAAAATTCTTCGTGTTGAATTGAAGTATTTTGAAGGAAAGCCTGTTATTTGTGAAATCAAAAGAGTTTCAAAACCAGGAAGAAGAGTTTATTCCTCTATAAAAGATTTGAAGTTGGTTAAGAATGGTCTTGGTATCAATATCTTGTCAACTGATAGAGGTGTTATGTCGGATGTTGAAGCAAGAAAACTATCGCTTGGTGGCGAAGTTATCTGCACAGTTTTCTAAGAGGTGATATTATGTCCAGAGTTGGTAAACATATGGTGTCAATTCCAGCTGGTGTTAATGTCACTAGTAATGGAAATGTCTTGACTATAAAAAAAGGAAATATTGAGAGAACTTATGAGGTTCCAGCTTGTATAAAGGTTGAATTGTCGAATGATGGCGTTTTGTTCACACCATTAAACAAAGAGCAATCAACAAGAGCTGTTTGGGGAACTTCTCAGCGTAATGTGAGCAATATAATTAAGGGATTATCCGAAGGATTTAAGCTCGATCTCGATATGGTCGGTGTTGGTTATAAAGCGTCTGTAAGTGGCAAGAAACTTGTTATGCAACTTGGTTTTAGCCATGATGTCGAATTTGAAATTCCAGATGGTATAACAATTGCTTGTCCAAAGCCTACCTCAATTTCTATTTCAGGGCACTGCAAAAAACAAGTTGGTGATGTTGCAGCAGTTTTAAGAAGTTATAGAAAACCTGAGCCATACAAAGGTAAAGGTGTTATGAAGGTTGGCGAATTTGTCTATAGAAAAGAAGGGAAGAAGAAGTAATGAAAACACCTGCTCAATTACGTATTAGACGCAAAATCAGACAGCGCTTCAAGCTCTCAAAGATTGCAAAAGGAAAGTGCAGATTGTTAGTTCATAGAACAAACAATCATATGTACGCACAGATTTTAGATGAGACAGGAAGAAATACGGTGGTAACGGTTTCGACTTTGTCTAAAGATATCCGTGATCAAATTAAAAATGGTGGAAACAAAGAAGCCGCGGCTATAGTTGGAAAAGCTGTTGCTTTGAAGGCTAAAGAGAAGAATATCACAAACGTTGTATTTGATAGGTCTGGTTTCCTGTATCACGGAAGAGTAAAGGTCCTTGCAGATAGCGCAAGAGAAAATGGACTTAATTTTTAAGGTGATGTGCAATGGCAAGAACTAACGAAAATAAAAGAAATAACGAACAGCAAGAGCAACTAATCGAAAAATTAGTTAGCGTTCGTCGTGTGACGAAAGTTGTTAAAGGCGGTAAGAATATGAGATTCTCAGCGCTAGTCGTTGTTGGAGATGGAAAAGGCCGCGTTGGATATGCTTCTGCAAAAGCACGCGAGGTTCCTGATGCTGTTAAAAAGGCAAGCGAAAAAGCAAAGAAATCCATGATCCGCGTTTCATTAAAAGAAGGACGCACAATTCGTCATGACGTTGAGTCAAGAACAGGTGCTGGACATGTGTTTTTAAGAACAGCGCCAGCCGGTACTGGAGTTATTGCAGGTGGTCCTATGAGAGCTGTCTTTGAAGCTTTAGGTGTTCAAGATATCGTTAGCAAATCGGTTGGATCGGCAAACTATCATAACGTTGTTAGAGCAACATTTGGTGCTCTTAGAAATATAGTGCCTCCAAAATTGATTGCTGCAAAGCTTGGAAAGAAAATCACAGATATTCTTGATAGAAGATCTGCCGGACAGAAAACAGTTTCTGCGGTTGAAGACTAGTTATTGATGGAGATAGAAATGAAACAGCAAACTGTTGAAAAAATCAAAATCAGACAGACAGGAAGTCCAATCAGACGTGATCGTAGACAGGCTCTATATCTTAAGTCTCTTGGATTAAAAAAGATCGGTTCTGTAAGAGAATTAGAAGCGAATCACTCAGTCTTAAAGTTGATTGAGAAGGTTCGTCATATGGTAGAAGTTATATCGTAGAGGTGGTTTATTATGGCAACAGATTTAAAGTTAAACACCATACGTGATAATCATGGTGCAAGACAAAAAATAAAATTGCTTGGACGTGGTATGGGGTCAGGCCTTGGAAAAACATCAGGTCGTGGTGGCAAAGGTCAAACCGCTCGTTCTGGTGTAAGCTTGAATGGCTTTGAAGGAGGTCAAACTCCTATTTACAGAAGGCTTCCAAAGAGAGGTTTCGTAAATATCCATCGTATGAAAATGTATGAATTGGATTTCTTTAAGATTGGAAGAATATTGCAGAGTGGTTTGCTTGAACAAGGTGCTTCCATTGATAAAGACTTCTTGATGAAGATAGGTTATATGCCAAAGACAGCTGAAGGTATATCACTCATCGCTAATGGTAAGGTTGAATCACCTGTTAAAGTTTGTGTAACAAGAGCTAGCGCAAAGGCAAAGGAAATGCTTGAGAAGGCTGGTGGAACTTTAACAATAGAATAAGGGGGAACGTGAATGGCTTCCCCAATTGAACAATTAGCAAAGAGCTTTACGCTCTCATCTTTTAAGAAAGCCGAAGATTTAAAAAAGCGTATATGGTTTACGCTTTTTATCTTGATCATTTATAGACTTGGAACGTACATTCCTCTTCCAAGCATCAATCCTGCAGTTGTCTCTGAATTTACAAGAAGTCATGCTGGTGGGTTGTTCGGTGTTCTCGATATGTTTTCTGGTGGTGCTATAGGTCGTATGACTGTGTTTTCATTGAACATTATGCCATACATCTCTGCAAGCATTATCGTCCAACTTTTGACTTCAATGTCTCCTCAGTTGATGGCCTTGAAGAAAGAAGGCGAATCCGGAAGACAAAAAATTAACCAATATACAAGATATGGAACCGTTGCTCTTGCGATGGCGCAAGGATATGGAATAGCAGTCGGTCTTGAAAGAATGATGGGACATTCTGGATGTGCCGTGTTGGATCCTGGAATGTTTTTCAGGTTTACGACAATGACATCACTAACAGGTGGTACGTTGTTTATCATGTGGCTTGGAGAGCAGATTTCATCTAGAGGTCTTGGAAATGGTTCTTCTATTATTATCTATTCAGGTATCGTTGCGAACTTGCCAGCAGCTTTGTTTAATACATTCGCAATGGGTAAGCAAGGGGCACTTTCGATAACGGCTTTGTTTGGCCTTTTGATAATGGTTGTTGCAGTTATATCTTTTATAGTCTTTATGGAGAAGGCTAATCGCAAGATTCCAATTCAGTATCCAAAGCGTCAGACAATGATGAATATGCCAGCTCAACAACAAGGGACTCATTTGCCTTTGAAATTGAATAATGCGGGCGTTATACCTCCAATCTTTGCTTCATCAATTTTGTTGTTGCCTATGACAATTGCTCAGTTTACAACAGTTGATCCAGATTCAATACTTGGAAATATAGCACGTATGTTCAATCATGGTCAGCCTTTGTATATGATTTCATTCGCAGCTGCGATATTGTTTTTTGCGTTCTTCTATACAGCGATTATGTTTAATCCAAAGGAGACAGCAGATAACCTTAAGAAATCAGGAAGTTATATTCCAGGTATTCGACCAGGTGATGCAACGGCAAACTATATAGAGGTTTTGTTAACAAGATTGACATTTATTGGTGGGCTGTACCTATGCTTCATATGTATACTGCCAGAATTGATTCTATCTCAGGTTTCGCTTCCATTTTATTTTGGAGGAACAAGCTTGCTGATCGTTGTTAACGTTTCAATCGATACAGTATCTCAATTCCAGTCGCATATGATTGCTCATCAATATGAAGGGCTATTTAAGCGTGGTAAGTCGAAAGGAATGTTCTAATGTCTGAAAATAAGTGGGTAGTTTTATTAGGAGCTCCTGGGTGCGGAAAGGGCACTCAGGCTGAGTACCTAATAAATCAATATGGTTTTAAAACTGTTTCTGTCGGTGAGCTTTTGAGATCAAATCGCGAGACGATAGTTCCAGAGTTAGGTAAGACAATAGGGGAGGTTATTAGTAGTGGAGCATTGCTTCCTGATGGTATAGTCCTTGATTTAGTTCGCAAAGAATTAAAATCGATTGGTGACCTAAACGGAGTTAATCTCATCTATGATGGATTCCCAAGGACGGTTGGTCAAGCAGAAGAGATGGATAAGGTTGCTGCTGAATTCGGGACGAAAATCGGATATGTTTTAAATTTCGTTGTTGATGACGAGGTTATAACAAAGAGAATTCTTGGTAGATATAAGTGTTCGAATTGTGGTAAAATATATAACGATTTCTTCTTGAAGCCAGAAGTTGACGGAGTCTGTGACGTTTGTGGAAGCAAAGAATTTGATCGTCGCGCTGATGATAATGAGGAATCTTTGAAAAAAAGATTATCTGAATATCATTCAAAGACAAGTGCTCTTATTGAATATTATACAAATTCAGGAGCTTTGAGAAATATAAAAGCAGATGCTGATTTTGAAGAAGTTAGACATTCTGTTTTAGAAAGTTTGAATTTAATAGAAGGAGAAAAGTAGTGGCACGTATTGCTGGTGTTAACATTCCTACACAAAAAAAAGTTGTTATAGGATTAACATATATTTATGGTATTGGCCCTTATTTTGCAAAATGCATTATAGAGAAGGCAGGTATTCCAGAGAACAAAAGGGTGTTTGATTTAACTGATGCTGAAGTTCTAAAGATAAGAGAAATTATCGATAGTGACTATAAAGTTGAAGGTGATCTTAGAAGAGATGTTTCAATGGATATCAAGAGGGTAACTGATCTTGGTTGTTACAGAGGACTTCGTCATAGAAAAGGTTTGCCTGTTAGAGGTCAAAGGACTCACACAAATGCAAGAACCCGCAAAGGAAAAGCTATTCCAATTGCAGGTAAGAAGATAGCAACTAGATAGTTTTATTTTTTAGGTAGGGAAATTATGGCACAGAAAACTGTAACAAAGGTAAAGAGAAGAGAGAAAAAAAATGTTGTTAATGCAGTTGCTCACATTAATGCAACTTTTAACAATACAATTATAACGATCTCTGATGAAGCTGGTAATACAATATCTTCAGGTTCTGGTGGAGTTGTTGGTTTTAAAGGTTCCAGAAAGTCAACTCCATATGCTGCACAGCTTGCGGCAGAAGATGCAGCTAGAAAAGCGGCTGAACATGGCGTAAAAAATGTTCGCGTTGTTGTTAAAGGACCTGGTTCTGGACGTGAAACTGCGATTAGATCATTGCAGACTGCAGGCTTTGTTGTAACTTCAATTTCTGATGAGACTCCATTGCCACATAATGGTTGCAGACCACCAAAAGCACGTAGAAACTAGTTTTAAGTTTGGAGTTGTTTAAGTGAGTACTTGGGATAATTTAATAAAGCCAGGAAAGTTAGATGTTCGTTATTCTGATCCAAAGCTTCGTGATGCGACGATTGTTATCGAACCTTTGGAAAGGGGCTTTGGAACAACTTTAGGAAACGCTTTAAGGCGTGTTTTATTGTCGTCTATTCGTGGTTCGGCTATTACTGCGGTTAAGATTGATGGTGTTCCTCATGAGTTTTCGACGATTCCTGGAGTCAGAGAAGATGTAACTGAGATTATTTTGAACCTTAAGTCATTAGGTGTTAAACACCATGCTCAACAACCTAAGAGGGTTCGTATCTCTGCGTCTGGTCCTATGACTGTTCGTGCGAAGGATATTGAATGTTCTAGCGAAGTTGAAGTGCTTGATCCTGAACATATTATATGTACGTTGGAAGATGGTGCTAAGTTAAACATGGAATTAACCGTTGATTCTGGTAAGGGATATGTTCAAGCTTTAAGTCAGGAGGAGTCTTTAAGTTCTATCGGTCATATTTCAATAGATGCTCTATATAGTCCGATCAAGTTGGTTGACTTTAAAGTAGAGCAGACTAGGGTAGGGCAGAAGACTGACTATGATAAACTTATCTTGACGGTTAAAACGGATGGATCAATTAGACCAGATGATGCTGTATCTCAGGCAAGTGTTATATTAAGAGATCATTTTAATAATTTTGTTAACTTTGATGATATTGATATATCAGCCTCAGAAAATGAAGAAGATGATTTGCCGTTCAATAAGAACTTGTTGCGTAAGGTTGAGGAATTGGAACTATCAGTTCGTTCTGCAAATTGTTTAAAGAACGAAAATATCTTCTATATAGGTGACTTGATTCAGAGAACAGAAGCAGATATGTTGAGGACTCCAAACTTTGGACGCAAATCATTGAATGAGATTAAGGCATTGTTGGGTGTTATGGGGTTGTCCTTTGGAATGGAAGCTCCAGGTTGGCCTCCAGAGAATTTAGATGAGTTGTCAAAGAAGCTAGATGATCAGTATAATTAATTAGGAGAAAAGTTATGAGACACGGTTTTGCAAAACGCAGATTAAACAGAACAAGTTCGCATAGAAAAGCGATGTTTATGGCTATGTCATGTTCTCTTATTGAACATGAACAAATTAAAACAACATTGCCAAAGGCAAAGGAGTTGAGACCAATAGTCGAGAAGCTCATTACGATGGCAAGAAAAGGAACGCTTCATGCAAGAAGAATGGCAATTGCTAAGCTTCAAAGGCAAAATATAGTCAAGAAGTTATTTGATGATTTGGCTCCAAGGTTTGCGAGCAGACCAGGAGGTTATATTCGTATCATGAAGGCTGGTTTTAGATATGGTGATGCTGCACCTATGGCAATAATTGAATTTGTTGATAGAAAACCAAATCCAGATACGATAAAATCAAAAGTAGAAGAGACATCTGCGGAGTAATTTGATATGAAAAAAGGCCTTTATTTATCGTTAGTATTATCGAGCTTATTTTTTGCTGCTTGTGAAACTAGGGTTATTAATAGAGGCTATATCATAGATTCTGCAGAGTTTGCGAGTATAGTTGTTGGTAAAGATACAGAGGATTCTATCTTTGCGAAATTTGGCTCGCCAACTATGAGATCAACTGTAGCATCACAAGATGGAAGTTTTTCATGGTACTATGTTTCGAAGAAGCTTGAGAAGAAAAGCTTTTTAGATGCTGAGGTTGTTGATAAGAAGACTAAGATTGTTACATTTGATCGAAATGGTGTTGTAACTTCCGTGACAACAAGTACATACGAGGATTCTGTCAAAATGTCAAAAGAATCAACAAAGGACCAAGGAAAAGGCACTGGAATATTTAATGAAACATTCGGTGGTCTTGGTAAGTATCGTGAGAGATACTCTTCAGGAAAATAAACTTGCATAAATATACATTACAAGAATTAGAATCTATTGCTCAGAAGTTTTCTAGTGAAATTCATCCGCCTTATACGATATTGTTAGAAGGGGAGGTTGGAGCAGGGAAAACTACGTTTTCTCAGTTTTTTTTGAAGAATATACTTTTAGATAAGAATCAGCCTGTAACAAGCCCAACATTTAATATCGTTCAGATTTATGAAACTATAAAAGGGCCTGTTTGGCATGTTGATTTGTATAGGTTAAAGTCAGAGAATGAGATATTTGACTTAGGGCTTTTAGAGGCAATGCATGGTTGTATATGCTTGATAGAGTGGCCAGAGTTGATTAGACCTTTTATTTCTAATTGTAATCATTCTGTTTTAAAGTTGTAGATGGATTGAATTATTCAATCACTGCAACAATATAAATGATTGTGGAACATTTGATAATATCAAGTACTATTACATAACATATATATCATTTACATTGTTATCAGATTTATGTTATAATATTAATAGAAGATACATTATAAAGAAAAAGAAAATGTTAGCTAACATAAAAAGATCATTATTATGTATAAGTGCTATAAGCTGTATGTCTTTATATGCATCTACTATAGCAGTTCCTATAAAAGTAAATAATCCTATAACTATAGGTAGTACACCATCTGTTCCTACAGAAACAGATTATAACTATTGGTTAGATGATAAAACATATGTGTTTCATAGAGATAAAGATAAGAATAATAAATATTGGAAAGCTAATAATACAGTAACTATTGATAAAGATTATACATTAAAGTTAATAAAATACTATAGTGGTTGTACATTAGACTGTTATAATACATTTACTAACGATGGTAATGTTATAATAGATGACTATGGTGTATTAGGTCTTAATTATACTAGTATTAATACTGGTACTATAGATGTTAATAATGGAATGTTAGCATTATGGAATAGTACTCTAACTAATAAAGGAACTATAACATTTAAAGATAGTAGTTATATAGATATCTATAGTAATAGTACTCTAAATAATACAGGAACTATTACATTTAAAGATAGTGGTTTTATAGATGTATATGTTGATGATACTCTAACTAATAAAGGAACTATAGATATATCTAATATAACAGATCTATCTAATTGGTATAATGAAGGTACATTTAAACTAGAAAGAGGATCTATCTTTATACTACCTAAGAGTATTAGTACACCTAATAGTAATAAATTTAAGATAATACTAAATGGTACTGATGATGATAAACCTGTTAATATAGTTATACCTAAAGATTGTAAATATATAAAATATATAGACAACAATAATAAAGGAGTATTATTTAATGCAATAGAAGATGCAACTGGATTTATATTTAATGGAGATAAGGATAATGTTAAGTTTAGCTGGCAAACACCTGTAGATAATTAATATGAATATATAGATGAGTGTTAGTAATATATATTTATATTATTATATTTACGATATCTAAGCAGACAGTATTATGTTCTATTACGGCTGTCTGCCTATATAGTAACGATATGTTATAACTGTTCTATTTTCGTTTTTGTAATTCTGTTGTTGATGCATGAAGTATAGTATGTCGCTTAGTTTTATCGATTGTGTTTTAATATTACTGATAGTAGCCAAAGCGACTTTTAGAATTATAAAAATTTTTGTTGACACCATAAAATCTATGGTATAGAATATAGGAGTAATGTGGGGCTCATAGCTCAGTTGGTAGAGCATCTGACTTTTAATCAGATGGCCACAGTTTCGAACCCTGTTGAGCCCACCATTGTCTCCTTCGTCTAGGGGTCTAGGACACCGCCCTTTCACGGCGGCAACACGGGTTCAAATCCCGTAGGAGACGCCATCTTGGATAGAGTTTGCATTGTGTTTGCTGGCATATTGTTCATGAATGCGCTATAAAAATGCCTTATCCACGTTTAACCCTAGCTTCTAAACTATCCAATATATGAATCTACTTAAAAGTATAGAATTTTATATTCTAAAAGAATGAATAGTGAACACATAGGGGAACTTACGCTGCAAGAGCATGTGAAGGTGAATTGTTTGACAATGCTTTAATAACGTAACAATGGCTATATGTTTTAATATAGATGTTAATGATATAGAGCAGCTGTAGAATGAGTATAGATAAATACAAGCATTTAATAATGTGAACTAAATCAAATAAAGTAACTGTTATAAATAAACTTTATACATATATGTTTATGATATGTATTATATGTACGAATGTGATGATGATATACAACATTAAAAGATGGCGAGATAACATTAGATGATATCTCTAGACAGATAGATAGTACAAGTACTTTAACAGAGGAAGAGAAGCAAGTTAAGTATATATTATACTTTGACTTACCTATTGGAGAAGGAAAGTATAGTAAATATGAAGATAAGATAGAAGAAATAATTAAGACAGTTACAGATGAAAACGGAAATATGTCTTATTCTAAGTATGTTGAGGCTTGGAATAATAAACATAGAGACAATAGAATAGATATATCAAAAGATTGGTTCTATGGTAATAATGTTGAGGACTTGTTTGGCAATAAAGGCTCAAACTATGGAATAATAGATAAAGAAATTAGTTACTGTGGTAGATATCGTATAGTCGGCACGAACCGAGAAAAGGCTCATGTAAAAAAAATTACGCATCGAACACATCAAGATTTATACAGTTTATATAAAAGCAATGAGAAAGAGTTTAAAAAGATAATATTGCATGATATCATAGCAAATATGTTATACGTTCCAAATAAAGCTGCACTAGAAGTAAAAAATGGGAAGCTTGATACGATGGTTTTATAGCCGCAATAAATATCATTAAAGCGTTAATCTTACAATCACCGAAAAACATTATTGATACGGATGATGTATTTAAACAAATTTAAAAGAGCTATAAATCGCAACATTCGTGGAAAAACGCAGTGAATAAAACGGTAGCAGAGTTAAAACAATTGGTAAAAACAAAGAAATCACAATATATAGTTCGGGTGATTCTGAATCTGATAAATTTAATTTATCAATGTTTCCTTACAAAGCAAACTATGAAAACAGGTTTAAAGTTATAGATGAAATTGATAAAATAAAGGATCGGTTTATAAGATTTTAATACAGGATGAAAAGAACTTTAAATACAATTTTGTTTATTTTGGCAACGATATGAAAATTCAAAAACATTATGTTAAATTCCTCTCTGTAACCATAAAAGGCGATTTATCCAATCTTACTGTTTTCGATGAAATTGGGAAAATTACGTTAATATCAAAACCTAAAGCCAGAGAGTTAAACTTGAGAAACGTATTGTTTTATCATGGCGGCGATCCTTTTTATAATATAGATAATAATGTAGTTATAAACGACATCTTATTTGCGGATAGAATGGATTATTAATAGAAAGTTTATTCCGAAATGCATAACCAGCCACCAAAAAAAACTGGTCATGTACTTAATACATTCAATAGAAACATTTTAATAAAAAAAATCAAGAAGAATTATACGTACAAGCGTAAAGTTTAATTCCGAAATTATGATATTTATGTTAGAATTAAAATTGCGTGTATGCGCATAATAATATTTGTAAAGATTATTTTTAGCAAGATAAATATTTAATACTATTATGAGATTGCAATATGAATGAGAAGTTATTAATTGATGCAAAATATAGCGATGAAACCAGAATAGCAGTTTTAAATGAGTTCGGAGAATTAAAGAATTTTGAGTCAGAACGCACGAATCAAAGACCTATAAAGGGAAATGTATACCTCGCAAAAATAGCGCGTATAGAACCATCAATCCAAGCCGCTTTTATAGACTATGGTGCTAACAAACATGGTTTTTTGCCTATATCTGAAATTCATCACGAATATTTTAATAAAGAAGTTTTATCAAAATCTGAGGATGAAGAGCAAACAAAAAACTTTAATAAAAGATACAAGATTCAAGATGTCATAAACACAAAGCAAGTGATATTGGTACAGGCAGAAAAAGAAGAAAGAGGAAATAAGTGTGCGTTCTTTACAACATATATTAGTTTGCCTGGAAAGTATAGTATTTTGATGCATAAAAAACAGGGCAACCATGTCGCGATGTCAAGAAAACTAGAAGCATCAGAAAAAGAAAGAATAAAGTCAATAATCGAAACAATTGATATTCCTGAAGACATGGGATGTATTATTCGAACTGCGTGCGAAAAAAGATCAAAAGCAGAGATAAAAAGAGATATGGAATTTTTATGCAGATTGTGGGATGAAATAAAGTCAAAAGCGAAAAGCTCTAATGCTCCGGAGCTGGTGTATGAGGAGGGGAACATTATAAAAAAAAGCATTCGCGATATGTATTCAAGATCCATTGACGAAGTTATCATTCAAGGAAAAGATGCATATAAGGAAGCTAGATCATTTATGAAAACATATACACCAAGTCATGTAAAGAAAATCAAGCTTTGGGATAACGTTCAAGAGCCTTTGTTTCTACATTTTGCAATAGAAGAAAAGATATCAGATATGTTAAATACGACAATACCTTTGCCATCAGGAGGTAGTATCGTTATAAATCATACAGAAGCATTAACTGCGATCGATGTAAATTCTGGAAAGTTAAAGGACGAAAAAAATATAGAAAGTACAGCGATAAAAACAAACTTGGAAGCTTCTGAGGAAATAGTAAAGCAAATAAAGCTGCGAGATATAGCCGGAATTATAGTTGTTGATTTCATAGACATGGAAGAAAAAAAGTCAAAAGCAAAAGTTGAAAAAAAAATGTCTGATTTGCTTAAGGTCGACTATTCTAGTACTCAAATCGGTAAAATCTCTCAATTTGGGCTGATGGAAATATCAAGACAAAGGCTTAGGCAAAGCCTGACTGAAACCAATTTTTCTGTTTGTCCTTATTGCAAGGGGGCAGGGAAAGTTAAGTCACACGAAACGATAGCTATGGGGGTTATAAGGAAGATAGAAGCCCATCTACTTGAAAAAAATCCAAAACGCGTTGTGTTTGAAGTTGCTCCTGATATCGATCTTTATATTCTAAATCACAAAAAAAACATTATACAAGAATTAGAAAACAATTTTCAAACAAGCATAGAAATAGCAAGAAATTTAAAGTTTACTGATGATGATTGTAAGATGATCATAAAGGAACAAAAACACAATAAAGACAAAGAAAAGCAAGAGAAAGATATCGAACTAAACGATCAAAAACGCCTTGAAAACAAAACAAGTATCAAAAAGCAAAAGGCAAGAAATAAGAATAAAAAAGCAGATGATAGTGCGATAAAAATTGAAACAAAAACAAAGGAAGACAACAGAAAAAAATATAAGCACAAATCAAAACATGTTAACACAAAAAACAACTCAGATGAAAGTAGTAAAAACGATAAAGATAAAATAAATGATATTAACGCAACTAACGATGAAAAACAAAGTCAAGAGCAGACTTTAGAAAAACCAAGAAGAAAGAGATACTGGCTTAGAAAGATTTTTAGTTGATACATTAAGTGATAATAGTTAATATATAAATATAAGATAATTGTTTTATAAAATTCTATGTCATTATATAAATTTTTACTTTTCGCCTCCTTGTTTAATACGTCTATAACATATGCTTGTGAAGATATAGGATATTTCGATGAAGGTTGTGGAGAGGTGGTCACGGTTGAAACAGAAGAATTTTTAGATTCGAACGAAGAAGATCAACATGAAGTTTTGTTAAAAGCAGGAATTTCAAATTCTAAGTTACAAACAGAAATTGTAGCTTTTCAAAACAACAGAGATAGTCGTCGTTTACTTGATATAGTAAACTCTCTTGTCAAATTGGGTGATAGAGAATTTAGTCAAGAAGCAAATAAGATAGCTAATAAATTTTTTTCAAATAATACAGAACTATTTAAGAAGTTTTGTGAGTATAAAAAAGAGAATTTATATATCTTTAGCAAAGTAGAAAACTTTGTATTAAGTAAATTAGTTGCAAACGATGATAGACAATGCGAATTAAAGATTGAATCACACAATACAGTTAAAATTAGCCAAGATAATGATATATATCTGGATATTTTATATGATCTTATGTGCCCTCAAATTGACAAAACACGCAAAGAGAAAAACTACGAATTAATAAGACCAAATAACTCCAAACGTTTACAAGACTTTATTCAAGACCAAATATATAATTACTGTTACTATTTGTATTTAAAGTATAACGGTAAAAATATAAGTCAAGAAAAATTTAATAAATTAGTTGAAGCCTTTAAGCAATATCAAGCTCTCGCTGAACAACGATCATCTGGAAATAGTAGTATTAGCGTTGAAATAATGCAGAACTACCTTAAAGAAGCATTTCAGTTTTGTGGTTCGGTCGAAAGAAAGAACGCAAATGCAGTATTACGACATCTCGAAATAGAAGCTCGTAACAAACATCAAGATATTGTGCAAAAAGTGCTGGACTTTTTGTATGATAAAGCAGAATTGATAAGCGATAATATTTATGAAAAGCTTGCAGCAGAATACATAAAGCAAGAAGGTTCTTTTGGCGATTGTTATAATGCGGCAATTATATTGTTAGAAACAAAACAACAAAATCGTCTTGTAGAAAACTCTTTACGACAAGCTATGATGAAACGCAGAGGTGATCATAGATTAGTTAAACTAGAAACAGTCGGAGAATACAAATTAGAATACAACAACTACTCGTGCACAATAGATGGCAGTTGGATAAAATTTGGTACTGCAGTAATAAAGCTAGATAACGGAGAAGAAATTTATGTTTGTGTTGGAGACACGTATTTTACTACTGATAACGTGTTTGAATATATTTCAAAACGTAAACGTCAAAACGGTAAAAATGTAGATTTACGTGATTTGCATATAAACGAATCATGGAAATTGGGTGAACAAGTTTTAGTTGGTGAAGCATATATATCATCAATTGATGAAGGTATGAAAAAATTTCTGAAAGAAAGAAATATAGAATTTGTTGGTTGTACTCCATTCGTAGTGCCACTTCATACCAGTACTCATATTGTCAAAAACGGCTATGTATTTATTAATGGTATTTATTATGATATTGATTCTTTTTGTAACTCTAGATTAAACCTATTTAAAGATACAGACGAAGAGGTATACCATAAACTAAAAGATATTCTTCTAATAACATATTCTGATTTAAGAAAATATGATGTCTATATCAAGCCAACAAAAAAAGCTAAAATAAACGGAAGCGAATTTTCGGAAAAAGATTCACGGTTGTGTGTGACTGTTCCGGTTGATGATGTAAAGAAGTATTTGAAAACCATTGTTCCTGAATGTTCAACCCACGACGAAATTTCTAAAAATCCATATTACGATATAGTTTTAGAGGTTTGGGGAAAGTACTGGAAGGCATTGCCCAAATCCGTAAGAATAGAAGAAGTTAAAAAAAACCCAAGATATAAAACACTGTATAAAGACCTTACGGGAAATGACTTAATGAGCGAAGATGGCCTAATTGATGGTGAAGAGTTTGACTATGGATGGCTTGCATAATAAATTTGCCATTAAATATTAAGATTATAACTTTGAGATAACTATCACCTAGAAAGTATAGTTATCTCTAGCACTAGAGCACAGTGCTAAATTTTTTTTATTAAATTAACTATTCTGATATTCTGATTTTTTGTGTATGATATAAATATATATATAAAACTGTAGAATAGATGGTTTCAAGATTTTTATCACGCAAGGCTAACGAGCTTCGACCAATTGCATTAATTCCAAATTATTACTCACATACTGACGGATCGTGTTTTGCCAAATTTGGCAATACACAAGTAATTTGCACAGCCACAATAGATGAGAAGGTACCGCCTTTCTTAAGAAACACAAAATCAGGTTGGATAACTGCAGAGTATGGTATGTTGCCTTGTTCATGTTTAGATCGTATTGATAGGGAGGCTGTAAGAGGCAAACAATCTGGACGCACGATGGAAATTCAACGGTTAATAGGGCGATCACTTAGGTCTGTTGTCAATTTGCAAATTCTTGGAGAGCGTCAAATAAAAATAGACTGTGACGTTTTGCAAGCTGATGGAGGAACACGCACAGCGAGTATCACGGGAGCTTTTATAGCTTTGAGAATAGCAATTAATAAAATGATAAAGCAAAAGAAAATTGCACAAGATCCAATTTTAGACCATGTTGTCGCAATATCTTGTGGCATTCTAAACGGAGAACCATTGCTGGATCTTGATTACAAGGAAGATTCATCTGCTGAAATCGACGCTAACTTTGTAATGACTCAAAAAGATTTTATAGAAATTCAGATCTGCGGTGAACAAAGACCATACACAGAAAAAGAATATAGAGAACTCATAAATCTAGCTAGCGAGGCACGTAATGCTATTATCCTTAAGCAAAAGCAAGCTTTAGAATAGTGGTCTTTTTTTTGACCACTGTTTTTATTCAGAAATTCTTTTCTTTTCAGCTATACGTGCACTCTTGCCTGTTCTTTCGCGCAAGTAGTATAGTTTGGCTCTACGTACTTTTCCGTGTTTTATGACTTCGATTTGCACGTTTGGAGAATATAAGTGAAATAGTCTTTCCACTCCTTCACCGTTTGAAATTTTGCGTACCTTGAAAGACGAGTTAATTCCTCTGTTTTTTTTAGCGATAACTACTCCCTCAAATGCCTGTTGCCTTTCTCGGTTTCCTTCCTTTACTTTTACCAAGACCTTGACTGAATCGCCAGCCCTAAAATTGGGGATTGTTTTGTTTGCTGTTAATTTTTCGATTTGTTCTTTATCTATTAATTCGATTAAATTCATTTTTTCTCTCCAAAAATATTTAAGGAATAATTGGTATTAATCGACAGCTAAAAATTTGCAGCCATCTAATTGTAACATACGTAATTCCATTCTAGATTCAAGATAATTATATCACTATTTTTTGAAAAATATAAATTTTTTTTACTGATAGTTAAATAGTAATAATTAACTATTTGTTAACTATTTTTATTGTACAATATAATTAAGAAGACACTTTTATTTGGTTAAAAAACTATGATTACTTTAAAAAAGGTTTTTTGTACTTTGGCATCTTGTTGCGCTTTTGCGAATGCTTCAACAGACATCATGACAACGTCTGCATTGAATGATTCATCATCCACTGAATTCGAAGATGCCTTTGGAAATATAGTTAGTTTTTATAATCCTTGTTTCCATCAAGAAGCTATTATAGAAAAAACGGTTAATATTAAAACTGTTAAACATGTATCAATATCAAATGGCAGCATGCTGAATTTTTCGTCAAAAGGAATGATAGGTGATTTAATAAATTGTGCAACAAAACTAAATGATATTCCAAATCCTTTAAAAATAACGCATTCTGGAATCGTTATTATTAGGGATGTCGTTGATATGTATAATCACGTTCTGAAATTAATGGAACAAAAGTCAGAGCTATCTGAAAGGGAAGGCAAACCAATCTTAAATGAGTTGCTCGAAAATTATGAACCAGATATTAAAGCTACATATAGAAGCGAAAAGAAAAAAGAACCATTTGTTATGGAAGCAGATGGATCAGTTAGCGAAGTTTTATCTCTAACACTGCCTCATGTTCATATACACACATTATCAAACAGACTCCAGGAATACGATGGAAATATTTTTATTAGAACTCTTTACAATCCAATAGCGGAGCAGTATTCGAATAGCTTTATAGATAAATACCTTGGAACGTCGTATGAAATGCCAAATACGATGAGTGACCTATTGTTATCTCCTCTTGCAAAGAACAAAACAGAAAATACTGAAAATCTTTTTTGTAGCGAGCTAGCAGCTCTGTTTTACAAAGGTTATCAAGACTATCAAGGCGAAAACGGGATAAATGGGATAAAAATTATAGATAATGACATTCTTGCTAATAACGTAACGCCTGAGTTGCTTAGTTCTGGGGCCGGTGAGAAATATGATCTTCTGTACAATTATGCAACTGCAGATATACCCTTAAAAATTAGCTACAATTTTTTGCCAAGAAAAAAGTCGTTTTGCTCTTTACTGTAAGAAATAACGCGCTACTTTTGTAGTGCGCATTGTGTACTTATTTGCAACATTTTATAATTTTTCTTTATAGATCACAAAAAATCTCATCCATTAACTTTTTATTAACTTTTATCTGTTATCATATATGTAATGACATTAGACAAAAGGATATAGATATGCCTAAAATAACTAATAAATATAAAGTATTATTATACTTAGCTATACGGGGGGGGCAATATAGGAGAAGTATATAGTAGTAATTATACAGAAGTAGATAATCCTATAACTATAGGTAGTACACCATCTGTTCCTACAGAAACAGATTATAACTATTGGTCTACAGAAGAAGATAATACATATGTGTTTAATAGAAGTACTAGTAACAGTCATAAATATTGGATAGCTTATAATAAAGTAACTATTGATAAAGATTATACATTAAAGTTAATAACAAACTATACTAATGATTATTATTATTATTATTATTCTGTTATAATACATTTACTAACTATGGTAATGTTATAATAGATAACTATGGTGCATTAGGTCTTTATAATAATATTAGTAATAATGGTACCATAAATATTAATAATGGATACTTAGGATTATATGGTAATGCTATATTAAATAATACAGGAACTATTACATTAACAGATAGTAGTTATATATATATCTATAATGCTACTCTAACTAATACAGGAACTATAGATATATCTAATATAACAGATCTATCTGAATGGTGTAGTAGTGGGATATTTAAACTAGAAGGAGGATCT
>JAFUQI010000082.1 GCA_017481035.1 Alphaproteobacteria bacterium
AGAGTTATATTCAATACTCCTGTTAAAGGTAATGGTAGTATTACTATACATCCAGGAGGATCTTATAGATCTTCTAAACCTATAGGTATTAAGGTTATTAATAAAGGAGGTAAGATAGTGTTTAAGTAAGAGGGAGCCTATCTATAGGCTTTCTTTTGTGTTGTGGGTGATTGTTGGTTTGGGGGGGAGGGAGTGTGTTTATCTTCGGTGTTTTTAGTGTATACAAAAGTTGTTGCTGATATATTTTGTTTTTGGTAAACTATCGTTGTTGTATTGGATAACAAACAAGAAAAAGCATTTATGAGTATTCTTGAAGATATCAAAACGATAGTAGCAAAAAACAAAAAAATCGATGCAGATAAGGTTCTTGAAACTTCCAGTTTTAAAGACGATTTGAATATGGATAGCCTTGAACAGGCTGAGCTTATTATGGAACTTGAGAAAAAGTATTCCTGCGAAATTCCTGAAGATGCAGCAGAGAAAATCATAACGGTTGCCGATGCTGTTGAGTATCTGAAGAACAACACCAAATAATCAAGAGGGGCAGTAACTTGAGCAGGAGAGTAGTTGTAACTGGCGTCGGTTCTGTAACTCCGGTCGGCATTGGAATAGATAATGTTTGGAACAGTCTGGTTTCATGTAGGAGTGGAATAAGAACGATAGATACATTTGATACTGACGGAATATCATCCAAAGTAGCAGGTTTAGTTAATGAGTCTGATCAGCTTTACAACCCTGATGATGTTATGAGCCCATCTGATCAACGAAAGGTTGATAAATTTATTATTTATGCAATGGTCGCCGCTGATCAGGCTATTAAGGATTCTGGTTTTGCCGATTTTTCTGAAGAAGAAAAACAAGGTATTTCTGTGGTGATAGGTTCTGGAATTGGTGGCGTGTCGAGGCTATATGATACGTCTGTAACGCTATATACAGAGGGAGCAAGATGGGTTAGTCCGTTTTTTATTCCGTCGGTTCTAGTCAACTTGGCTTCTGGACACGTGGCTATCAAATATGGTTTTGGGGGCTGTAACTATAGTGTGGTTTCAGCATGTGCTTCAGGAACGCACAGTATAGGTGAAGCTTTTAGGTCTATTCGAGATGGATATGTTGATAGAGCTGTCGCTGGAGGTGCAGAGCATGCTGTTTGCCGATTGGGGGTAGCTGGTTTCGCTTCAGCTAGGGCATTGTCAACAAAGTATAATGACGTACCAGAAAAAGCATCAAGACCATGGGACAAAAACAGAGATGGGTTTGTTATAGGTGAAGGAGCAGGAATCTTAACGCTCGAGACATTTGAGTCCGCAAAAGCTAGAGGAGCCAAAATATATGGTGAAATCGTTGGATATGGAGCTTCTTGCGACGCATATCATATTACAAAACCATTACCTGACGCAAAAGCAGCTGCTGCTTCAATGCAAAATGCATTAAGAGATGCAAAATTAAACTTTGAAGAAATTGATTATATAAACGCTCACGGAACATCTACCCCTGCTGGGGATATAGCAGAAATAAACGCAGTAAGAAGCGTATTTGGAAGCTATGCTACCAAAATAAACATATCATCTACAAAGTCAGCTATGGGGCATCTATTGGGAGCGGCAGGCGCTGTCGAATCTCTTGTATGTCTAAAGGCAATTCAAGAAGGAGTTGTTCCTCCAACATTAAATCTTGATGATATAGATGATGAGTGTTTAGATATGAACTTAACGCCGAACGTTCCGCAAAATAGAAAAATCCGATATGCCATGAACAATTCATTCGGCTTTGGCGGAACAAATGGTACATTAATATTTAAAAATTTCGAGGAATAGATTCCTGAGATGTCTTTCTTTTCAAAGCTAAAAATAGCGATAAAGAGGATAACAGGAAGCAAAGAGAATAGGTACAAGGAACAAGAACTTGAAGATGCTTTTATAGAAGCTGACTTTGGTGTTGCACTTGCAGAACGTTTTTCGAAAAAGGTATGCAGTTCAGAAAATATTGATGACAGTATCAGAACAGAAGTAAGTGCGATTATTGGACCTTTGATTCGCGATTTTGTTGTCACTCAAAAGCCGTATATCATAGTTTTGTGTGGCGTGAATGGCGGAGGGAAAACAACGACTGTAGCAAAGATAGCTTATCTATTAAAGAGCCAAGGGTATTCTGTTGATATAGCTGCCTGTGACACATTTCGTGCAGCAGCTACGGAGCAGCTTTCAGTTTGGGCTAAAAGGTTAGACTGCAGAGTTTTTAAAAGCGATCATCCTCGTGATCCAGCAAGCGTAGCTTTTGAGGCAGTTAGTCAGACAAAAAGCGATGTTTTAATAGTAGATACAGCTGGTAGATTGCATAACAATACAAATTTAATGAACGAGCTTGGTAAAATTTATCGAGTTATAGCTAAACAAATTAATGATGCCCCACATGAAAATATAATTGTGCTAGATTCAACAATTGGTCAATCCGCTATCGAACAAGTACGTGAGTTTGCTAAAGTAAAGCCATTAACAGGTGTTATTCTTACAAAGTTAGATGGTAATTCAAAAGGTGGCGTAATTGTTCGAATAGCAGAAGAATTTAAGCTGCCTATAAAAGGAGTTGGTGTTGGGGAAAAAGAATCAGATTTTGAAAAATTTTCAATAGAAAAATTTTTATCAGGGCTGACAAAAGTATGAAATTAAAGTTTTTCTTGTTACTCTTGATATCAGCAAACAGTTTTTCAAAAAATCCGTACATAGAACATTATGCTTTTATAACAAGCGAAAAGTATCCTGATACAGCTTTAGAGTATCTTCGGGTAAATGCAAGCACAAATACATATGCTGCATATATGCTCGGACAGGTATATTTGAGAGGTTTATTCGGAAAGCAAGACAATCTTTTAGCAAGAAGATACTTTGAGGTGGCTGCAAGTAAAAATATGCCGGATGCAATAAATGCCATAGCAGATGGATACTATTCAGGTGATATATACCAAAAAGACATCGGACAAGCATTAAAGTATTATGAAAAAGCTGCAAAATTAGGATTTGGGCCATCTCAGTTTCAGGCAGGAATAGTTTTGTTAAATAATTATAAAACTAAGTCTGATTTACAAAGAGCTATACATTACCTTAGACAAGCTTCAAAAAACAGAAAAGATTTAGGAGAAGTTGCGGATGCGTCGTTACAATATATCAATAAAGCAAAAAAACTTCTGCAATCGTATAAATAAATTTATATGTAACTTTCAGTATACAAGCTCATTCATCGCAGGAGTTTTTCTTAAATTTGCATTTTGTAAAGGAACGACATTTCCACCAATATTAATATTATCTTTTGGATTACTTTTAAAGATTCTGAAAATATCAAATCATCCTCTTAGAATTGGATATCTTTTTGGAATAGGTTACTTTGGCTCTACTTTATACTGGATAGCTGGTTCTTTTGAGTGTGTTGGGCTTGGAGTGTTTGGTTATCCTGCTGTTATAGCTTTGGTTCTTTATCTTTCTTTTTATACAGCTATTCCATGTTTACTTACAAAAAAGTTATCCAAAAATTCTAATATGATAACTTTAATGTTTCCTGTATTTTGGGTAATATTCGAGTATGTTAGGGGATATATGTTCACAGGTTTTCCTTGGAACTTAATTGCTTATGCCTCATTGGATACACCATATTTCTCTCAGATTGCAGATTTAATTGGTGCCTATGGGGTTTCCTTTATATTGTTGTTAATAGTTACATTACTGCAAAGCAAAGGTACATTCAAGTATGGTTTGGCAATATTTCTTATCTCTATATCGTATGGATACTTTAGGATAAATATATCAGATGATTTTGAGACGATTAACATAGGCGGAGAAATAACACTTGTGCAGCCTTCTATTTCTCAAAGGGATAAGATTGATCAAAGCAAGTTTTTTTCAAATCTGAATAAATTGATAGTCTTATCAGATTTTGAAAAATCTACAAACAAACCTCGACTTATAGTTTGGCCTGAAGCATCTGTATCGTTATTATATCACAAAGAACAAATATTAAATTATATATCGAAACATATAAATGGTCAGACATATCTTCTTATAGGGTGCGATTACATTCAAAATGAAGATCTATATAACGGTGCATTAATTCTCAATAAAAATGGCGATATTTTGTCGTCATATGAAAAAAGGCACCTTTTGCCATTTGGAGAGTTTGTTCCAGAAATACTCCTAAAGCTTGGTATAAAAAAAATTACAGATGGAATGATTAACTTTAAAAGTGGCGAAAAATCAAGATCGATACAATTAAATAACTTGTTGCCTTTTAATTTGGTTATATGTTATGAAGCTGTTTTTCCTGGCAAGATCGTTGATAAAAATGAAGGGATAAATCATAAATCTATAATAATTAATATAACAAACGATGCCTGGTTTGGTGATAGCGATGGCCCAGCACAGCATTTTAGATCAGTTTGTTTCCGAGCAATAGAGGAGGGTAGGCCAGTTTTTAGATGTGCAAATAATGGTATATCTTGTATTGTAGATATGTATGGAAAAGTTATAAACAAGATTAAGACTAATAATATAGGAGCATTGATTTTTGATGACAATGTGCGAATTAGAAATACGTTATATTCGAGGTTTAGTTAATAAAAATATTATAATATCTATATGGCCGTAATAATACGGCCAATGTGTCAGTTATTTTGCTCAGATTGATTTATTTCTTCTTCGGAAATTTGTTTCGCTTCTTTCAAACCAAATTCCAAATTTATAGCGTCTTTTGCGATTTCCATTACTGCGTTAGCTTCCTTGTCTGTATCTTTGTGAGCCTCAAATATTTCCTTTATTCTAATTAGTATTTGTTCTTTTGTGTTTAGTTTTTCTAGATCTTCTTTATCTGTTGTATTATTTTCAAATATTGGTGCGTATAAATCATAAAGCTTAGTTATAGCTAATTCTTTTTCTTCATCTGTAAGATCTTTCCAGAAGATTTTTATCGAATCATCTCCAGCTTTTCTAAGCTCTACGAGTGCATCTTGATATATAATGTCACTTTTTAAAAGTTCATCTGCTGTTTTAGTAATAGCCTCTTGAACATCTGTTGATTTTTTTAATTTTAATGTTTCACTAACGGAAAGTTCTTCAACTTTTTTGGCATATTCTTTTGTTATTTCAAGTATAGCGTCTGCTTGGTCTTCCTCTGAAAGATCTTTCCACAGCTTATTTTCCTTGTCTTGTTTTTCATTCTCAGTGTTTATTTCTTCATTTTCTTCATTGCTTTTTTCTTGGCTTTCTTCATTACTTTCCTCATGGTTATCTTCATTGTTTTCTTCTTTAATTTCCTCCTTTTCGCTTTCTTCTTTTTCGTTTTCTGTTTTTTCAACAGTGTCAGATTCTTTACCTATTGATTTATCGGACTTTTTCTTTTTTTTATCTTTTTTTTTCTTTTCACCCTTTTTGTCTTTTTCACCATTCTTTGCTTTCTTATCTTTTTTGTCTTTCTTTTTTGTCGCTTGGTTTTCTTGTGTCTCGTCGTCGTTCGGTTGAATTACAACTTCTTGTTCATCGTTATTGCTTTGTTCAAGTTCATTGTCACTACAATAACTATTATGTAAAAATAGAAATGTACAAACTAATAATGTTGATAAAAATGTTTTCATAAAAAGTATCTTCCATCAAAAGATATCATATATATTTATTTTACAAAATAAAAGTTAAAATAAAGTTAAAAACGAGGGAAATTAATTGTATCTTGTTTGTGATAATTTCTATTATTAACAAAAAGTTTGTTCAAGTGATATTATTCCTCCACCTATAATTATGTTATCTTCACTGTATATTGCACATATTTGGCCTGGTGCTATTGGGACATTGGATTCGCTTTGTAATGAAATTTTTGCGCAGTTATTTGTCAGTCTTTCTATATTGGCCTGTGTCTTTAAGCTTTGAGAACGTAGTTTTACATACGCCTTAAATTTATCGTCTGTTTTTTCTAACCAGTTCATATTTGTGGCGAAAAAGTTATTACATGATTTTTTATTTGTTGTGACAACTATTGAATTTGTATTTTTATCTATCTTTGAAACATACAATGGTTCTTGATATGATATGCCAAGGCCTTTTCTTTGCCCTATCGTATAGTTTGCTATTCCGTTATGTTTTCCAAGAACATTGCCGCTTGATTCAAGTATAATTTCGCCGTTTTCAAACAATGCCAAATTACTGTAATTTTCCTTTAAAAATTCTTTATAGGTTGTTTTGATAAAACATATATCTTGGCTATCTTTTTGTGAAAAATTTGGCAGATCAAATTTTTTTGCAATATCTCTTGTCTCATCTTTTATGTATATATTCCCAAGTGGAAAAATCGTATTATCAAGATCTGATTTGGAGACGAGTGATAGAAAATAACTTTGATCCTTTGTTGTGTTAGCAGATTCTGTTAGGTGTCTCTTTTCGTATTTTGCATAATGACCAGTTGCAATTTTGGTCGCACCAAGAAGTTTTGCTTCTTTTAGTAGTAGATCAAATTTTATGTCTCTATTGCAGATAGCACAAGGATTTGGGGTTAGTCCGTTCGCATAATATTCTGCAAATACGTCCATAACTTTTTTCCTAAATGTATTCCTTGCGTTTATGACAACGTGTTCGATATTAAGTTTATCACACACTATCCTTGAGTTTTTGATTGCATCTATGCAACCGTCATGAAGGTCAAGCGTTATTCCAAATATATCGTGTTCTTTTGCCTTTGAGAGAATCGCTGCAACAGCGGAGGAGTCAACTCCTCCAGACATTGCTACAGCAATAACTTCTTTAGTTTGATCTTTTGGCATAGTAATATGTTATTCTTGCAATGACTAATATAATTATTGCTGGATATATCTTTTCTAGGACAATGGCCATAATAGAGCATATTTCAGAAAAACCTAGAAGCGATACAACATAGGTTGTTATACCAACAATAAGTAGTATTGCATTGCGATTAAACTTTCCTTTTAGTATATCATTATGGACATAATCTGTAAATACAGATGTAAGTAGTATGTTTGTCGCAAGGCAGCAAGCTGCTATTACTATAGCTATGAACCAAGAGGCAGCATTACCCATTGCTATTCCCGCTATCTTAGCAAACAATTCTGAATCAGGAGTTGCTTGTAGAAGCGATGCATATTTGGCACCAACGAGTGTCAAACCTGCGTAAACAATAGCTAGAATTATTCCACCAACAATACAAGCTATTGCACAAAATTTTAAAATTGCTTTTTTTCATCTCTCTGTGATTCTGGTAATGAATTTCTGGCATATTTGTATATTGTCGACGCCATAATGAACGATGCTAGTAAATCTAATGTTTGATAACCTGTTTTGAAGCTTTCTGAAAAAGCTGTTAAGGATTCTGTGCCTGTATTTATAACGTCTGTTTTACATAACAGTAATGACCCTATAATAACGCTAAATGCACCGCCAAATTTTAATGGTGTAAATACAGTTCCCATTAATTGTACAATTTTCCCTGGATGCCATGCTAAAAGTAATGTAACCAAACAGAACACGAAATTAAAAAGATATTCGCTCATATATGGAGATACAACGTGAACTCCTCCAAAAGATACGTTTACACCTCTTGCAATAACTCCAAACGGACCTATCAGCAACATAATAAGCAACATTAACATGAACGTCGCATGCTTTCCTATAGGTGATAGGTACTTTTTAGTATCAGCATTATATAGCATAGAACCATAATATCCAACCATAGGAATAATCGCAGTTGTCGCAATCCATCCAAAAGCAGCCCAATACCAACAATGTGAGTGATTCTTTCCAAGAATTAATGGAAACACAATGTTTCCAGAACCAAATATCATTGAAAAAATTGCAAAACCTGCAATTACTGCTTTTGAATTTTTGCTACTCATAACTAATAATTAAATAAAAGTACTTGACTCAATTGTATCATATTTTTTAATTATAGCAATATTACGCTTTACAAGGTCTTGATAGGAACGTTTGTAGCCATGTTTCAAAAAATGTATAGTAGCAATTCTCCTGCTAGATCTACTTACGTGGAAGATAGCTTAAATTTGTCTATTGTATGTTAAGGTAGTAATAGTTGTACGTGCATTTCTACAGGTGGCATTAACAACATAATTAACAACGATATATTAATATAGATGAAAAGAGTGAGCTTTTTGCTATAGTTATCTATAGCCGTTCTTTTAAAGCATTTTGTGTTAAGATCGGTTGTTTGTGTCGGAGTACAGTTGATATATCGCATAGAGCAATACACTACATGAATAACATTCTAGCAAGGATACTAACTGTTAAGTGATCGTATGATAAGATAAATACAATAATTATACGTATATTAGAAGTGGTTAGTCGTTCTTAAATATCCGATACGTTAATCAAAAATATTTATATACAAAAGATAAATATTAAATAATCGGATAAGTGAAACAACCTTGGCTAGAAATGACGGTTTAATAGAATTTGACATATCGGAATTGCATTTTTAACAAAAAGTTTTGTATCGCTATGTAGATGCGAGATAAAGGATTTGATAGTGCAACTATAGCTCTATGAATATGGATGTTACGTATAAAAATATATAAATATTACGCAGTAAACATTAATCGTTTGCTTAACAAAATAGCACTTAATGTTACTGTGAAAGTATGAATGAAATGTTTGTATTTTATTCACTTGCTATAATTTCTGCTTTCTTGTCAGCAAAAAGTTCGAAGATATGTGTCGCAAATGTATTGATAAATGATCTATTATGGCTTACTGTTAGAATAGTTCCGTTATAATCCTTAAGAGCAAGAGCGAGAACTTCTGTGCTTGACATGTCTAGATGGTTTGTTGGCTCGTCTAGAATCAAAAAGTTACTTCTTTGAGCAAGGAGTGCCGCTATAGCTACTTTGCTTTTTTCGCCTCCAGAAAGAACTCCTACTTGTTTTTTAACATCGTTTTTTGTTATTAACAAACTTCCAAGAATTGATCGAGCTTGTTGCGCATTGATGTTGCTAGCAACATTTAATACATTTTCCAAAGCATCTAGCTTCGGATCAAGTAAATCAAGTTGGTCCTGAGAATAGTAACCTATTGTAACATTTTCTCCAATTTTTACTGTTCCGTCTATAGCAGGTATTTGTCCTATGATAGTTTTTAAAATTGTAGATTTTCCAAGACCGTTTGCACCTATAATCGCTATTTTTTGACCTCTTATTATTTTAAGATCTATATCATTATGTATTACTTTTGAGTTATATCCGACGGACAAATTTTTTAGATCAACAACAAGTTTACCGCTCTGTTTTTCGGCTTCAATTTTAAATTTTGGTTTTCCGTCATTTTCCTCTATATCGATTCTTTCTTCGATGGCTTTTAATCTTTCTATCATTTTTAATTTGCTTTGAGCTTGTTTCGCTTTTGAGGCCTTGGTTTTAAACCTATCAACGAATTCTTGTAAATGGTCTTTTTTCTTTTTTATCGATTCAAGTTGTTTTTTTGCAAATTCTGTATTTGTTTCTTTTTGCTCTAGAAAGCTATCAAAGTTTCCATTATATATGTCTATGTTCCCATTTTTAATGTTTATAATTTTTTCAGATAAATTATTGAGAAAATCTTTATCATGTGAGACGAAGAGAAGTGTTCCACGGAATGATGACAAATATCCTTCAAGCCAAGTTAGGCTAGGAAGATCGAGATGATTTGTCGGTTCGTCTAAAATTAAAAAATTCGGATTGTTTATTAACAATTTTGCAAGTTCTAGCCTCATCCTCCATCCGCCGGATAACGTTAATGGAGAATCATCTAACTGTTCGTTTGAGAAGCCAAGCCCAATAAGAATACCTTTTGCATCTGCTTCAAGCGCATAACCTCCGGCATCAGAGAACTCTTTCTCAATTTTTTCATATGTATCATATACCTCTTCAGAATAATGTTCCTCCATTTCTTGTAACGATTTATTGAGCTTGTCTTGCAATATTTTTAATCGATAGTGACCTGAAATGCATTCTTCTAGAATTGTATCTTTTGGGGTTGGGTTCGGACTTTGTGGTAAATATCCAAGAATACAATCTTTTGGAATTGTAATTTCTCCAGAGTCATATTCTTCAACTCCTGTAATTATATTAAGAAATGTTGTTTTGCCTGCTCCGTTTGGGCCTATAATGCCTATACATGTGTTTTTAGGAAAGTGATATGAAAAATCCTTAATTATCGAACGATCTCCATATTTTTTTTCTAAGTTTTTAATAATAATCATTGCTCGTTAGTTAACATTATCGTACAGATCTAAAAATCTATCCATATCTGCTCTTTCTTTCTTTGCATCATTCTTATCACGATTTATTGTTATTTTTTTTGTTTTTAATGTTGCGAGTTCTTCAGCTGATTGATGTTCTTGTTTAGGAATCTGCGATATACCATTGCCGATATCGAACGAATCAATATTGTTATCTTTTAATATTCTTGATTCATCTAACTGTGCTATTGCCTTATTGTGTTTTTTTGTTTCTTCAATTATATTAGAAACAGAGTTCGGAGCTATGTTTTCAATAACCTTATCGTTAATAAATTTTCCAATACTTATTCTTTGTGTTTGAGACATATGTGAAAGAATTGCGTCCTGCCATTCTTCTGGAAGCATTATTATTATCCAATTAGATATACTGTTAATTGTTGGAAGTAATTTTGAGTTTTCTGCAAATTGTTTCGAAGATTGAAATATATATTGTATTATACATATGTGCAAAACAGCAAGAATAGCTAGTCCCCTAGCTATTCCAAATATGATACCGAACCCTTTATCAACAACACTAAGTGCGCTTTGCTTAACAAGATTGGAGATAAAATAATTAATCAAACTCAAAAGCATCAAAAGCAAAACAAAAAGAGAGCTGATTGTTAAAAAATCAGCAATTAATCCATGAGAAACGTATTGACGAGTTATATCTTTTGCGTATGGAAATACCAAAAAAGCAAGGTAAATTCCGCCACACCAAGAAACAAGTGACAGTATTTCCCTTGTGCCTCCACGTACCCAGCCGATAAAACTCGATATAAGGACAGCGATAATTATAACAGTGTCAATAATGTCAAATGGAAGGTTGTCGATCATTTATATTTTTCGGTTCAAATTCCTGCACTTTATTGTACCATATAACAAACAATTATCAAAATAAAGCTGATTGTTATGTATTGACAAGCGTTCTAATTATTAGTATAAGGCAATATTTAGGCAGACTGCTATTACACCTCCACAGCCAACAATCACCCCATACACAAAAGAAAGCCTATAGATAGGCTTTCTCTTATTTAAACACTATCTTACCTCCTTTAGTTCTAATACTACTTCTAACATTACCACCTTTAACATTACTACTAGATCCTTTAGTATATGTTATATTACTACCCTTTGTAGTTCCTTTAACATCCCAAAT
>JAFUQI010000083.1 GCA_017481035.1 Alphaproteobacteria bacterium
AAGGTTCGTACAACAACAAGCAAAAGAACATAACCTAGATACAATCCTTTTCGTTGCAAGAGATGGATACCTCCTGCATAAAGTTTTCCAGGATATAGAACCTAATATCAAAAGCCATTACGTATATGCTCCGAGAAGGTTAAAATATATAACATTATCTGAGTATTTGAATACTGCATCAAAATATAATAGTGCTATCATAGAAGAATGTATAAATAAGAATAAGAGATTAAATGAAGCTTACAACAAAGTTAAAATTAAGAATACAAAAAATAATTATAAATTTATACAAAACAACATTGACATTATTAAGCCTATTATTCAACAAAATTTTAATGATTATCAAAGCTATATTAATGGACTTATTGGTGACTGTAAAAAGATAGCTGTTTGTGATACATATACGGTCAACTATTCTGCGCAAAAATTATTAGAAAATACGTTATCAAAAGGACTTGTTGGAATATATATTATATCCAAGAAAAATGATTCTTATAAGCAAGTAAATTTTGTTGAATCAAAGCGCAAAATAAGACATTGGAATTTTTGTGAATTGCTTCTATCTTCTGTGGAATCGCCTATAAAAACCCTTAAAGCAAATGGCAGGCCTATATATGATGATGCAAGTCAAGAAGAACGATATAGAAAAAAAATTATTGCGTCAATCATAAAATATGCAAAGGCCATTGTGAACGATATTAATATCGTTTTTAAAGGTAATGATATATTTGCAAAAAATATAACTATAACTGATTGGAACAATATATTTATAGACATATATGGTAAGGAAGATTTGAAGAATGCAAAGTATTTGTATCATGCGTCAAATTATAGCCATATTAATTATAAACTTATGTTTACATTTTGTGGGGTGTATACAGATTATATCTTACAGCCACTTCAAACGCTTAAACGCATAAAATCAGCCCCATGGAAAACTAGGACTCAAAAGATAGCACTAGCATTGTTCAGATGGATGATATAAAAATACAACATCTGTAACGTTTTCGTGTATAATACAGCTAAACGTTATAGAACTTTAAACATATGAAAATAGATTTTCAAAAAATAGTAGTAGGACTAAGCTTAGCACTCGCAACATTTGCTGTTGTGAAATTAAATAGAGTTAACCATCATTGCGGAATAGCAAAACAAGTTAAGGATATAAAGAAAAAGGTAAATCAGTTTTCGCCGCTTTTGAACAAGTGGAATCAATATGCGGAACGTTTGCGCAGATATAGATATCTGTTCAATAAACCATATACTAATGCAAAAATAGGACAACCAAATAAATATCCAAATAAAATATGGGTATATTGGAATACAGAATTAAAAGATTCTCCTTTATTAGTACAACGATGCGTAGAATCTATGAGAAAGCATTCTGGAGGCAGGGAAGTTATTGTGTTAAATCCAAATAACATAGCAGATTATATAGAATTTCCAAAGTATATGAGAGAGGCAAACGAAAAAGGAAGAATGCCTCATTGCAATGTATCTGACTACGTATTATCTGCATGTTTATACGAATATGGTGGAACATACTTTGATATAACAACTTATATATCTGATGTTCCACAAGAATTATTTGATCAAGACATATGTTTGCCTTTGGATGTAAGCAAAGCAAACTTTGAACATAGTTACTTGAATTACCAATCTGCAGTTAGTGCACAGTTTGCACACGCAAAGGAACCAGGACAGTATTTCTTTTATATAACGAAGCAATTTATTCTAGATTCAATAAGAGATTTGGGGGGATGTGGCTATCATCATTGGGAATGCTTTTCTAGAATATTTTTTGAAGAAGATAGTATGTTCAGAAAACAAGTAAGGGATATACTTGAGTCTAGCGAACCGTCGATTGTAAACCGATTTGATCCCAAAGCAATATATAATCGTGATTTATTATCATACAAAAAAGATCAACAATATATAAAAGATGAGTGGGAAAGGATAAAATCAAAATCTAAGATACATAAACTATCATCTAGAATAAAAAAAGTTATCCCCGGTTCCTTCCTTGATAAACTAATCAAAGGAGAGTTAGATTAATTTATATATCTATAACGTTTTCGTGTATAATACAGCTAAACGTTATAGAACTTTAAACATATGAAAATAGATTTTCAAAAAATAGTAGTAGGACTAAGCTTAGCACTCGCAACATTTGCTGTTGTGAAAGTAAATAGAGTTAGTCATCATGGAGGAATAGCAAAACAAGTTAAAGATACAAAGAAACGAGTGGATGGCATTGAGGTATGCATAGGTAAAAAATATATATCAGCAAATTGCTTTAATTTATTCAACAAATTGTTGCTAAAAGAAACATTAAGAAAATATACATATCTTTTAAATAAGCCATACGATGAATCTACAATAGATAGAACAACAAAATATCCAAATAAAATATGGATTTATTGGAACCAAGATATAGCTACGGCTCCGCGGTATGTTCAAGAATGCATTAAAAGCATTAAGAGGAACTCAGGCAACAGAGAAGTTATAATAATTAATAAAAAAAATGTAACGGATTACATTTATATTCCTCAACATGTCATGCTGGCATATAAAGAAGGAAATATTTCTCATATGCAATTTTCAGATATAGTTTTAACATGTTGTTTGTACGAACATGGTGGGATGTATGTAGATGCGACTACGTATTTTTCTGATTATCCTGCGGAAATATTTGAAAAAGAACTTTGTTTATTAATGACAGAGTCCTTCAATAAAGAAAACTTCAGAGAATACAGATCCTATAATATTATTGAAGGATCTTTTGCATATGTTAAGTCCCCAAAGAATTATATATTTCATATTTTAAGAAATTTTTGCTTTGAATATTGTAAAGATCATTGGCAAGTTCCATATTTTTTTTGGTATAGCTTTGCAGTTTTAGCATTCGAAGAAGATTTACGATTTCAAAAAATCATCTATAATCATGTCGTAAATAATGAATATTTGCGTTTTGTACCTGTAAAAATTTTCGCTAAGTACTTACACAAAAAATTTGATAAAAATAAGTGGGAAGAAATAAAAACAAAATCGAAGATACATAAGTTTTCAAATCGCCGTTGTAAAAACATACTAGAAGGATCCTTCCTCGACAAACTAATCAAAGGAGAGTTGGATTAAGTTACAACATCTGTAACGTTTTCGTGTATAATACAGCTAAACGTTATAGAACTTTAAACATATGAAAATAGATTTTCAAAAAATAGTAGTAGGACTAAGCTTAGCACTCGCAACATTTGCTGTTGTGAAAACGGTTAAGACAAAAGATCAAAGCATGTTTTCAAATATTACAAAACGATTAGATTCAATAGAAGATGCGATATCATACAAAGGAATTACAGGCAAAGGAAAGCAAGGTAGACACAATCACATATATAGGCTTATTGAAGAAAAAGAGAAACTTCGTAAGTATACATACATACTAAACCAACCATATGATGAAGCTCAAATAGATAGAACAACAAAGTATCCAGATAGGATTTGGTTATTCTGGGATAAGGGTTTTGAAAACGCTCCACAATTAGTAAAAGATTGTGTGGCAAGCATAAAAAAACATAGCTGTGGACGTATTGTCGAATTAGTTGATGCAAATAATTTAAAAAAGTATATTCAGTTACCTGACTATATAATACAAAAATATAAAGATGGCATTATTACGCCGATTCAATTATCTGGTATAGTTAGAACAGAGTTGTTGTACCAGCATGGAGGGACATACTTTGATGCAACAATATACGCTATAGATGACCCAAAAGAAATATTCGAAGCAGAAGAATATTTCAATACGTTTGCAAATGAAAATAATTATAATAAACTTAGTTTCAACGTGATACCGAATTACTGTCTTCGTTTTAAACAGCCAAAACACTATTTTTGTTATGTAATTCGTAATTTTTTGTTTGATTATTGGAAAGAAAATGATATTGATGTTTATTGGCAATGGTATAGTTTTGTGACAATAGCACATCAGGAAGATTATAAAGTATTTAAGTTAACACAAAGAGTATTAGAACAAAACAACAAAAATAATGCGTATCGCGTATTGGGAAGTATTTTGTTAGAGAAGTATACTCCAAGTCTATACGAAAAAATTAAAAAATCAGGACAAAAAGTTTTTAAATTAACTGATACAAATAAAATTTCAAAACAAAATCTTGACAATACTGTACTTGGATATTTGCTTAACTCCACTCAACATCAACAAAAATAAATTTTTGTTTCTTTTTGGTTTAGTTTATGTGTTTCGTTTATGGCGAGGTCTTTATCTGTTTCTATGATAAAGATCTTGCCTTTATTTTTTAGGATATCTTTAAATCTTGATATTTGGTTTTCTAGGAGTTTTGTTTCTGCGTATGGTGGGTCCATGAAGACCAGTATTTTTTCATAAGGCTCTAATAGATCTTTGAAGACTTTGTCTGGTATGTGTTCTATTTTGTTTTTTAGGACCATTGCTTTATCTTCTACGTTTAAGTTTTTTAGGTTGGTTTCTATACATTTTATTGCTACTTTATTAGATTCGACAAATATAGCTTTTTGGCAGCCAAGAGATATTGATTCGATACCGAATGCTCCTGATCCCGCGAATATATCTAGGACTAAGCATTCTTCGAAATTTACCATATATCTGTGGAGAAGAACATTGAAGATTGAGCCTTTAAGTTTATCGGATGTTGGCCTTGTCGTTGGAACCTTTGGCATCTCTATTATTCGACGCTTTAGGTATCCATTTATTATGCGTCCATGGCTCATTTCTTTTTGCGTGTCTGATCTCTGAAGATTACCTTAACAGCAACGTCTTCGAGTCTAAAAGATTTTTTAAGATTGTTTGTTATGAACCGTTCGTGATCATCTCTCATGTTATCTCTGTTGCTAACAAATATGAGGAACGTTGGAGGCACTGATCCGACCTGCGTTATATACTTCAGTTTAAACCGTGCTGAGCCGCTTTGCAAGAGGTCTGACATAGAAATCTTAGACATCCAATCATTTAATTTAGAGGTTGATATTTTTCGTTTTTGGTTATCGTATGTTGCTATTGTTTTATCAAGAAGTTTTTCGATATTATGTTCATTTACAGCTGATACAAACATAAACGGGACTTCTTTCAGTTGTGAAAGACTTATAGCAAAATTGCGTTTTAAGAACTCTGGAATATCGTTTATATCATATGGAGTCTTATCACATTTATTGAATGCTATAACTAATGCTTTGCCGTGTTTTAAGATATCTGATGCAAGTGTTAGATCTTGCTTTTCAATTTTGCCTCCTTCAAGCGACGAGGCATCTACCATTAGAATAACTGCATCTGCATGCTTATATGATTTTCTTGTATTTGATACCGAGATCTTTTCGAGAACATCTGTAACCCGTGCGCTTCGTCTTATACCTGGGGTATCTATGATTTTAAGTTTCCTGCCATTATATTCAAAATCTGAGGCTGCGCTTTCTCTTGTTAGGCCTGCAAAATCTGCGACAAGCTGTCTATCTTCTTTTAAAATCTTGTTGACTATTGTCGATTTGCCAACATTCGGACGTCCTACTATCGCTAGTTTTATAATCTCTTCTTGTTCGGTTGGTTTTATGATAATATCATCCTCTGTCTCTTTTTCTGGAATATACTTATGAAGAAGTTCTAGGAGATATGAGATACCATCTCCATGCTCTGCTGATATTTTTACTATATCTGCAAAACCAAGTTCCATGCTTTCAGCGAACGTATCGTGAGCTGTTTTTTTTTCGCTTTTATTTACAGCCAAAATAACAGGTTTTCCGCTTTTTCGTAGTGTTCTTGAGAACTCTCTATCATATGGGGTAAGGCCTGCTATTGCGTCTATAACAAACACTATAACATCTGAGTTAGATATGATTGCGTCGATCTTCTGATTAACAGCCATAACCAAGTTTGTATCATTCTCGCACTCTGCATAATCAAAAGCACCTGGAGTATCTGTTATGATTGCTTCTTTGTCCCAGACCTCAAATTCCTTGGATCTAGCGTCACGTGTCACTCCTGGCCTATCAAAAGCTAAAGCATCACGTGATCTTGTTAGCCTATTGTATAGTGTTGATTTTCCAACATTTGTGCGCCCCATAAGGGCTATCTTTAATTTATCCGAATGCATGAATGTTTGCCTGATTTGTAACTATATACATTTTGTTATTAACAACAACTGGAGTTCTTGAAATCCTAAGTCCTGTTCTGTTCGTATCCTTTAATGCTCCAGTTGAAACATCTAGGGTCAATAAGTCTCCTTGGCTATTAGATAGCACAATGTCTCCATTGATAAGCAAAGGATCAAACCAAACAATATCACTGCTAAGTTTTTCTGAGGTGTAGAGATCATCAAGTGATACTTGCCATTTTGTTTGACCATCTTTTTCGTTTAAGCATACTAGAGTTTTATTGCTTGTAAGTGCAAAGATCCAGCCACTGTTCACGCTCGGAGTGTTTATAGTGCCTATGGATTTTGTCCACAATATTGATCCTGTATCAGCATCAAACATAACCATTTTTGATTCTGAGTTTGCGACCAACACTCTGGTGTCAAAGACAATCGGAGATACAGATATATGCGAGATAACGGATCCGCTACTTGCCATATCTGAAGAGAATAAAGTTTCTTCCCAAATGTTCGATCCACTCGATAGGTTGATTCTTGTTATATCGCCCGTTGTATATGGAACGATTACTGAGTCTTGATATACGCTGGGAGCGCATGATCCAGCCATAACTGTTTTTTCTGGTGCTTTTGAATCTGTCCAAAGTGTTGTTAATGTTTTTGCATCAAGCGTTATTGTTTGGTTATCTATTGTTGTAACTATAATCTTACCTTGCGTATAAAATATCTTACTCTTAATAGGAGAATCAACATCGCGAGAAAGCTTAAGGTTTAGGTCTTTGTCGTATGCTTCTATCTTATTAACCGATGCTACATATATTAAGTTTCCACCTGTTGTTATGCTTCCTTCAAAGTCTTCGTCGTTTGCAATCATCCATGTCTTAACGTGATTTAACCTAGAGCCATCGCTAGCAGATACAATAGATAAGACACCATATGCATCAACTGCATAAATTTTATCATTTTCAATAATGATATCAGAGTTTATGGGTCCTCTTCCGACAGAAACTTGCCATAGCTGTTTAGAGTTCAACGGAAGCTTATTGTTGCATGCATTGTGTTGATCATTACCTGCAGTTGTTATATGTTTTGTTGCTGTTATCGGCATAGTTAAAACAATGCGATCGCGAGAGTTAATCTTTGTATTGGCATCGATGTTTGAAGAAGTAATGCCTGATATTGCTTCGCGTTTTCCAGGCAAAATTTCCTTCTTATCACAGGCTGCAAGTACTAATGGGATAAGGCAAATAGTAACAAGTTTATTCATAATTTTAGGCCTCAAGTGAGTGAAGTAAAATTTTACATCTCTCTAGCATTGCCTCAGGAACATTTGTTGATTTTGCTATTTCTGTTAATGTCTGTTTTGCTGATTCCTTATCACCCTGTTTTATATAACAAAACGCCAAAGACTCTTTGGCCATAATGTCCCAAGCCTTGCATTTATAATTTGCTTTAAGATCTTTTATAAATTCAGGTAGAGCAGTCACTATCTCGGCTTGTGTCATCAAATCCAGAGCAGCATTTACATAAAATATATATGCGATCCCTCTATAAAGTTCATGAGCTTTCTGATCGCTGTATATTGATTTAAATTCAGCAAGAGCTTTCTTGTCACCTTGGTCACGTAAGATCGATGCATATTCTAATTTTGCTAAAATAGCATATTCTTTTTTTGAGACATTTGAAATCTCTCGAAGTTGATTTAATGCAATGCCTGGATTACCAGACATAAGATTCATTTGTACTTCTGTGTATTTCGCAGATATCGCTTCTCTGTCTGCCATATCTTGGCGTTGCCACATTCCATAGATACCGGCTCCAGCCAATATTACACAAGATGCATATGTTATAAATTTTCCATACTTATCCCAAAGACGCTGCCAGTTTTCTTGACGTATTTCTTCTTCAATATTTTCAATAAATGCATCAGTAGATTTTTCGTTGCATGTTCCGCAACCGCTTTTGCAAGCTAAGTTTATAATTTTATCGTTTTTCTTGTCGTTCATATAATTTGTTGAGAAAAACTCAATATCTATTGATATCAGTTTACAACAATTCCGATCAAAACAAAATCACAAATCAGTTGTTGTTCAATTATCTTTAAACCATTATCAAAACATATATTGCCACTTTGTTTAATAGACTTATGCATTTGGTAAAATTTAATATCATAAAGTAATGTATGTGGTATAATGTGTAAAAGAGATCGATATAATGTTTTGTTATGAATTTTATATATATTTTATTAATATGTATGTTAACTATGCATAGTTCTTTATACTCATGTGATGACGGATATGAATATTATGATTGTGATGATGGTATACATGATGTTAAATATTTAATGAATTTTGTGCCAGAATGTTATCTAGATTTTGATAAGTATACTGACTGTGCAAAAAACATTTTTTATAGAGATTATATTGGCACAGGAATAGATTCTTTAAATAAATTTGAAGATACATATAAAAAAGTTCATGATGGAACTATAGTAGGAAGTGAATTATGTCCAAAGTATCCGACCTACAGTTATCTCTACGGAGAGGACTTCTTCAGAACACAACTCAACGCTTACAACGAATACTACGAAAATAAATTTAGTGAATACAAAGAATACAGCTCTGCAAACTTTAGTCCAAAAATCAAAAACTTAAAAGAATACGAAGAAGTTATACTCGCAAAAAACGAAGCAAACAAAATAATAGATTCTTTTGGATTATATGTTGATACATATAACCAAAATAATCTTGACAAAATAGATCCAAATATTTTAAAAAAGTATTTCCCTGATATAAAAGGACAAACACAAACAATTGAATTAGACAAAATAAGTGATAAGCTTCTTGGAAATGATTGTGATATATATGATTATTTCGGTTTAAAAAAATATATGGAATTTTATTTGGATCATAATAGTAAAGCGTTTAATAGAATAATCTCGAAACTTCAAATTAAAGCTTACAAAATACACGAAAATCTTTCTTCGCTAGATATAAATATTTTTAAAAGTAAGTTTATAGTAGATATTGTTCGTATAATGTCGTATTTACCAAATATAGATTTATTACAAAGCAAATCAACAAAAATTACAAAAATTGATTACTTCGGATTCTTAGCTGCAGTTGAGATATGGAAATTAATGGTGAAAGCATCTCAAGAAAATATAGATATTATCAAAAATAAAGATATATTTGAAAAAATAGGAAATTTTATAAGTTGTTCGCGTAATAAAAAAGAAATTTGCAGTATAATTTATGGGCAACTAGCGGAAATAACAGGAAAAACATATACCCACAAAAATGCTGATGATTTAATTGACGAATTAAAAAAAGAAGTGCAAGACAAAAAAATAACGATTGCAATGGGTGGTTGTTCTGATATGTCATTTTATATACTGCCGTATAACACTAACAAAGAAAATATAGACAAAATTATAAATAATGTAGATAACATAAAAGAAGAAATATTTAAAGACCTTAATGAATCTGGTTTTTTAGCATATTTAAATACGGCTATTGTAGATATTAATTTAGATGCAAATGTTTATTCCGGTACAAGCGAGAGTTACCTATTAGAGGTAAAAACGCCTGCAACTAAATTATACAAAAAAATAATTTCAACAAATAATACGTTTTTACGAAATATTATTGGACGGAAAAATGTAATAATGCCTGTTATTATTGATGATTTTTATGATAGCTTAACTAATAACGAATATAAAATAACGTCTAAAACAAAGATTATATATAAAACACTAGATTTATCTAGAGATTTTGAGATAGACAAATACGGAATGCCAACAAACATATTAGAAAAAAATAATTATGTTCAATATATTGAAAAAATATTTTTCGATGCGATGAACAAGAGCTTGAATGAATGCATTGATTTTGTCGCAGAACCAAACAATAACAACATTCTAAACAAAAGAAATGTTATAGTTGTTTTAAACAAAAATAATTGTAATAGTATTACTATTTTTACAAAACAGTTTTTTGATGAAATTACAGGTAATTATAACGCATATTATTGCCATGCGACAAGAATGTCATTAAAGTACTTTAAAGATCATTTCCCTTCCGGAGATGATTATGAGGAAACCAATAAATATTGTAATGCAATCAGAAAACTATTTGAAGAAAACACTTCGTTAAGCAAAAAATTTCATACAACTTATGACTCACAGGAAGCCTTGTTGTTAACTCGAAACTATCCGAATAAAATCACGATACAACAAAGCAATCTTTCAAGTTTGTTAAGAGAGTTAAATATTAATGATACTTCAATTCAACAATATTTGTTTAATAGCGAATATAATATTCTTTTAAAACCATTTTATGATATAGATAAGATAACGTTATGTAAAAATCCTCACAGAAAAACTTTGACAATAAATTGTCCAATAGACCAATGTGAAGATATATTATTTAAAATGTATCGCTATTCTAATAATTGCATGTTAAAAGAAAATATACAATTCCCGACTGAATATAAAAAAATAAACGAAGTTTGTTCCGCAAATGCAATAAACATTATAGCCGATAAATTATACCATGACATTAAAGAAAATATAGTTTACAGAGTTTACATAAAAGATTTACATGATAAATATAACCCTGTGTTTTTTACATTGCAAAATAGCATAGATACAAATTTCAAAATTTTAAAACCAATAAACTATTACATAACTCCAACACAGTATGGTAACCTTTCGTTTTCGGGTGATATAAAAATTACTACAAAACAAAAAGCAGAGATTCTGAAAGGAAAAGCTTACTATGTTTTAAAAACGAACTTACAAACTGGTTATCATGCTTTTGAAGCAAAAATGGATATAAGCGAAAAATATGTTCTAACTGATAAGATAACTGTTGATAGTATATCAGAAGGTACTACAAATCCGCAAAATACGTTAATCAATAGAAATGCATGTAATGTTATAGTTATAAATGATAAAACACAAGAACATATAATAGTAGAATAGCAACATACTAAATAATGCCTAAATTGAACAACCATCATGTTTGATGGTTAGTACACATCGTTGTTACAAATACTCTTTTTAGATAAAATCAATATTATTTGTTATTGCATTCACACGATAATTCTTTCTCATACACTTTATGTCAGCATGTCTTTTATGATTACTTTGAAGTTTTGGCAATGTGACTAGTGATATTAATTAGTATGTCAATGCCTGCCCCAATCAGAACTGTAACTTTTTGATGCAATATGGTAGACTATGTTCGTACAGTTGTTTTTTTATTTTTATGTTATGGCTAGAGTAACTGTTGAAGATTGTATTGAAAAAGTTAATAATAGGTTCGAACTAGTTCTGATGGCTACCCGTAGGGCTAAAGATATTGATAAGGGGTCTATTCCGGCTGTTCCGAGAGATAATGATAAACCAACAATCATCGCACTTAGAGAGATAGCTGATGAAGCTATTGCTTTGGATGGTTTAAAATTCCTAACAAAGAAAGGATTAATAGAACATCAATATGATACTTATGAAGATAACTTAACAGAAGATGATAACATAGATACAGAGGCGATTGAAACAGAAGCAGCTTATGATGATGAGCTTGATGAAGAAGAACTAGATTCTATTCAGGATTTTGATGCAATGATGGAGGAAGAAGATTAAAAGTATGTCTATTCGTGTTCGTTTTGCCCCAAGTCCAACAGGTGTACTTCATATAGGTTCTGTACGTACAGCTTTATTTAACTGGCTATTCGCAAGACATAATAGCGGCAAGTTTTTATTGAGGATAGAAGATACAGATAAGCTTAGATCCACTGATGAAAACACAAAACTGATATTTGAAATATTAAAATGGCTGGAGATAGATTGGGATGAAGAGCCAGTTATTCAGTCGTCAAGAATAGAGCGCCACAAAGAAATTGCAGAAGGTTTAGTAAAGCAAGGAAAAGCTTATTACTGTTATTGTTCTCCTGAAGAACTTGAATCAAAAAAGGAAGAAGCCAAGAAAAAAGGCATACCTTATAAATATGATGGTACATGCCAAAATAGAACCGACATACCTGAAGGAATTAATCCAGTCATACGTTTAAAGGCAGATATAGCTGGAGCAACTACAATACATGACTTGGTACAAGGTGAAGTTACAGTTAAAAATTCTCAATTAGATGATATGATATTGTTAAGGTCTGACGGTACTCCAACCTATATGTTATCTGTAGTAGTAGATGATCATGATATGGGAATTACTCATGTTATAAGAGGGGATGACCATTTAACTAATACGTTTAGACAGATTCAGATATATAAAGCATGTGGTTGGGATATTCCAACTTTTGGCCATATACCTCTAATATACGGTCCTGACGGATCAAAATTATCAAAACGTCACGGAGCAGTAAGTGCCAATGACTATAAAGAACTTGGATACCTTCCTGAAGCAATTTTTAACTATCTTCTAAGGCTCGGTTGGAGTCACGGAGATGATGAAATTATATCAAAAGAAAATGCTATTAACTGGTTTGATTTTGATAATGTAGGAAAATCTCCTTCACGTTTTGATATGGCAAAATTGCAAAACTTAAATGCATATTATATGAGGCAAAAAGAAAATAGTTCTCTGTTTGATGTTTTGAAATATTATATAAATACTCAATTAACAAAACAGCAAGAAGCTTACATTTTAAAAGGATTAAATAGTTTAAAAGAAAGAGCTAAAACATTGGTAGAGCTAGCAGATGCATCAAATATATATATTAATGCGCCTACATCGTTTGATGAATCTTGTTCAAAATATTCAACACCAAAGCATATCGATGCATTAAAACAAGTCATAAATATTATAGAAGAAATGAATGTGTTGATAGAAGAAGAATTATGTTCAAGGGTCAAAGAATTAGCAAGGAGTTTAGATATGAAGTTAGTTGATATAGCACAGGCTATTCGCGGAGCGTTATCTGGAAAGCTTGTTTCGCCTAGTGTGTTTGAAGTAATGTCGATCATTGGGAAGACGGAATCAACCTTAAGAATCAAAAGGTATATAAGTTACTATGATGACTAGATTAGCGCGATATGTTATATTGCTGAGTTTGCCTGTAGTGGTTGGTGGTTGCGCAATGCAAAAAGACAATGTTAAAGAAGGTGGAGACAAAATGAGGAATATCAAATTAAGTTCAGCATTTTTTGGGGAAGAAGAGGCTAGAGCTGTAGAGCGAGTTCTCGCTGGTCAGGTTGTTAATATGGGGAAAGAAGTTTTCATGTTCGAACAAGAACTTGAAGAGTTTTTCGGTAATCTTAACGCAAAGGTTACGTGTGTTCATTCTTGCACAGCTGCTCTACAACTAGCTCTCCAAGCATGCGATATTAAACCTGGAGATGAGGTGCTAGTTCCAACATTTACCTTTGTTGCAACATTCCAAGCGGTTGCAGCAAATGGAGCAATACCTATTCCTTGTGATGTTGATATCGAAGATGGTTTTATAGATTTGAAAGATGCTGAATCAAGAATAACAAAAAAGACAAAAGCTATTATCCCAGTTTTATTTGCAGGATGCGATTCTAAAATCAAAAAGGTATATGAACTTGCAAAAAAGTATAATTTGAAGGTTATAGAAGATGCTGCACATAGTTTTGGTGATGAAAACATTGCTAAAAGAGATGGTATTTTCTGTTTCAGCTTTGATCCTATCAAGAATATATCTTGCGGAGATGGTGGTTGTATTTTGACACAGCAAAAAGAGGTCACTGAACGTTTAAAGGATATGCGCCTACTTGGAGTTATTGGAGATACGGAATGTCGATTTAGCGGAAAACGCAGTTGGGGTGCGGATGTGCAAGAAAAAGGTTGGCGACTTCATATGAACAATATAGCTGCAGCAATCGGAAGAGAACAACTTAAAAAGTTTGATCGCATTAAAAAAGCAAGGCAAAGAAATGCGAAGCTATACAAACAACACCTTTCTAATATTAAAGAGATACAATTAATGCCAATAAATACAGATACAGCAGTTCCTCATATATTCCCAATCATTGTAAATAACGGAAAAAGAGATTGTTTGAAGCAGTACCTAGCTGATAAAGGCATAGAAACAGGAGTGCAATATAAACCAAATCACCTTTTAACTTTCTTTAGTAAAGGTTATAACCTTCCAAAAGCCGAAGAACTATACTCTAAAATATTATCGATACCAATTCATCCATTTGTTACAGAAAGCGAAATATACTATATAATAGAAAACATAAAACAATACTTTAAATAACAATTTGCAACGAGTGCTTTATGTTGGAATGTTAAAATTAAATGAGTTTATATTTTTCATCTTCCATCACCCCACAAAAAAAAAGAAAGCCTATAGATAGGCTCCCTCTTACTTAAACACTATCTTACCTCCTTTATTAATAACCTTAATACCTATAGGTTTAGAAGATCTATAAGATCCTCCTGGATGTATAGTAATACTACCCTTACCTTTAACAGGAGTATTGAATATAACTCT
>JAFUQI010000009.1 GCA_017481035.1 Alphaproteobacteria bacterium
AGGTTCGAAGAAAGAAATATAAATGAAGCAAGCCGCTGTCAATGGCCTTTAGAGTGAAACGTGCCTTGACAGGTAAGGCTTAGCTGAATTGATATAATGCGAACAGCCTTTTTGAAATATATATAGTTATATTGAGAGTTCGCAATTGATATATTAGCAATTGCGTCTAATAGGTTGCGGAGCCAGGATATGAATATCATGGCTCCGCAACTACAACAGGAGACTATAGAATACTCACGAATTTTGTAGTATCTCAAACGAAGAAACAAACCAATCCCATATTAAGCCGGCAGCTCCCAGCGCTATTCACAGCGGCCGGCTTTATGAGCAAAGAAGTATCCTATAACATTTTATCATCATTAAACACAACGCGCAGAATGGCTCTAATAGAGGCATGCTTGCGGATACGTCAAACTTATAACAAACGAGCATAAAATAAACATAAAATTTGCTGCACATCACAACGCAACACATACAACCACAATAGCAGAAGGCGCCACCGCGCCATTCCAGCTGCTTGCTTGTTTGCTATTATTGCCTAAAGCGCACGTTAACGAAAGCTATCCAAATATCCATATTAATACACATGCAACAATGGCTATAAAAACAGCAGCACTGCCTATATCTTTTGCTTTTTTAGACAAATCATTGTATTCTGGCCCTATACGATCTATTGTTTTTTCTATGGCTGTATTTATTGCTTCTGTTATTAATACGATAGTATATGCGAATACAAGTAACCACAAGTTATTTCTTGTTGTTTTTCTTAGTATTTCTGTGACAAATATCATAACGCCAAAGTATAACTCCTGACGAAATGCTCGTTCTTCTAACAAAAACTTTATTCCACTTAAGGAATATCTAAAAGCCTTAAAGATTGCGATAACATTTTTCATTTTTATTGTGGTACAAATTGAATTGAATTGTTTTCTTTGACTTTGATATATTTTAGGTTTCCAGCATGGCCTGTTGGGTCGCAACCGCATATAAAGAACGAATTATCCTTATTGTTTGGATTTATTATATCGTACCCCATAATATTTGCTATTAAAAGGCCTAATTCGTAGTGGTTAGGCTTTACTATGCTTTTAACTTTATTGATAAACTCTTTATCGTTGCTTTGGGCCATTATTGGTATTTCAGCAACATCTGGATGCAGATGCCCATGCCCAAAGTTTCCATTTTCCCAGAGAGCTTCGCTGTGGTCTGAGGCAAAAACTATATAAAACTTTCCGGATTTTTGTTTGTTAAAAATTTTAAATATCTCTGATATAATATAATCGTTATAAAGCATCACGTTATCATAATCATCAATTAACGGTTCTTCCGATCCTGAAAACTTATTATGATCAGTTACATCGGATCCATAATTATCCTTATACGGAGAATGCATGCATCCTTGGTGTATAACTATAAAATTGCGATCACTCAAATCTAATTCTTTAGCCAGATCTATCAAATATTCGTCTCGCTTTAGTCTTGCAGGAGTCATTGGCAAGGCTCTAGTCTCTTTAAAGTCAATATATTCAACACCAGATATACTAGCTAGCAACCTTGAAGATTGCGCCGAAATATAAAATGTTTTAAATCCATTATTTTTAGCAAGTTTAAAAAGATTTACTGATTTCAAAAGGTATTCTTTTACGTTATCTGGTTCCCGTATTATATTCATTGAAAACTTGCTTGCACTGAGTGTTTCAACAGCGCTTGATACACCTTCTGTAAAGAAAAAATTCTCATCTCTAGATAAATCTTTAAGCCGAGGCGTTGTATCGCGTTTATAACCATAGAGCGACATATGTTTATAACTGCAACTTTCTCCAAGTATGTATACTATTGTTATTGGTTCAACATCGTTTTGCTTTTTTTTATTAATAATATACGGTTCATAGTTTGTTATTGTTGGTTTTTTGATGTGCCACAATATTACATATCCAGCAGTACTTCTGATTGAATTTGCTATCGTAAATCTACTTTCATTTACTTCAAATTCCAGTTTTGTCCTTTCTGTTAAAACTGTGTAACAAATCGCTCCTGCAAGCACTAATCCAGCAATTTTTGTTTTTGTCTTGTTGATTTTGTTGCAAAGATAAAGTCCATAAAAAGGCAATATAACAACTGGGAATATCCACCAAAACCTTCCTATCATATTGCTTGATTCGTTAAATACATCCTCTATTTCATGTGACAACATATAGAGCGTATAAGGAGCCATATGCTTACCAAAATATGCTATATGCGCAAATTGAATTAATTGAAGGATTGCGCATAATATTAAAAATATAATAGTTAATTTGCGATATTTGTTTAGAGCAACTCCGATTCCAAGTCCTATAACTATAATCGAACTACGAACATCAAAGGCAACTTTGTATTGTTTTCCAAAAAACGAAAACAATATATCAGGGAATATAAAAAGAAAAATCGAAAAGATAGATAAAATAATAATCTTAAGGGTTTCTCTTTTCATTATCAATATAACTTGATTGTAACGCTTAGCATTATACACGATACTACAAGATATGTCCAAATGATAAAAACACAAATTTATAAAGAAAGATACATACATGGAATTAACAAGCCAATTAGTAAATCAGTACAAGGCAATACTTAAGCAAACAGCATCTATCACAATTCCAGGTGTTGCCTTATGCTCGATACAACGACAATATATTATTGATAAGAAATATAAGCTATCATTGATAGGCTGGCGTATGGCAATCTATACGTTGAACGTTAGCCTAAATACATAAACTTTTATGGGAGTTTTTATGCTTTGACACGAACGTATACAATAGCTTAACCTATATATATCAAATGACTTACTTTAAAGTTTGATATATCGTAGATTCGACGATATAATTTTCTATTGTAAATTTAAGAGGTGTTTTATGAAAAGTGTATTGATTAATAATATTAAAATATCAAACGATAAACCTTTTGTTTTTATAGGTGGTCCTTGCGCTATTGAAGGTTTGGAACATTCCGTTTATGTAGCTGGTGAGATTAAAAAAATTTGCAAAGAATTAAATATTGATTTTATATTTAAGTCTTCATTCGATAAAGCTAATAGAACAAGTATCTCGAGTAAACGTGGTATTGGAATCGATGAAGGATTAAATATATTAAAAGAAGTTAAATCATTATTAAATGTACCAGTCCTTACAGATGTTCATCTTCCTGATCAATGCGAAAAGGTTGCACGAGTTGTTGATGTTCTCCAAATTCCTGCATTTCTTTGCAGACAAACTGACTTATTAAAAGTCGCAGCGCAAACTGGCAAACCAGTACATGTTAAGAAAGGTCAATTTATATCTCCTGAAGACATGTACCAAGTGATTCAGAAGCTAACTTCATTTGGTTGTAAAGATATATTGTTGTGTGAACGTGGAACTTTCTTTGGCTATGGAAATCTCGTGAACGACTTTAGGTCTATACCAATAATGTCTAAATCTGGATATCCTGTTGTATTTGACGCGACACATTCGGTTCAAATGCCATCAAGCAAAGGAACTTGTAGTGGAGGTAACAGGGACTTTGTGCCAATATTATCAAAGGCAGCTGTTGCAATAGGTGTATCTGCAGTATTTATGGAAGTTCATGAAAATCCAGATGAAGCTCCATGCGATGGCCCAAATATGGTGTATCTCAACAAGCTTAAAGATATATTAAGTGAACTAAAAAAATAGATAAAGTTATAAAAGGATATTGAAATGGATAATTTAACAAAAATAAGAACATTCCTTCGTGAAAACCAAATTGATGCGCTACTTGTGTCAATGACGAACTCTTTTGGAAATTTTAAAAGTGAAGCTTCTGATATATGTGAAATATCAGGGTTTTCTGGATCAAATGGACGAGCGATAATCACATCGAATGACGCTGTCCTTGCTGTCGATGGAAGGTATACAAAGCAAGCAAACGACCAAACAGATAGTAACATTTGGAGGGTTGTTGAATATCCTGAATTTAATACATACAAAATAATAGATATTCTACTCAAGCAAAAACAAACGCTAGCAATATCGCAATTTTCAGCAAGTTATAAAACATATGCAACTATCAAAAAAATAGCTGAAGAGAAAAACTTTCTTGTAAAAGTTCTAGATAGATTCCCAATAAATTTTCAAAAAAATATAAGTGATACAGAGTTATTCTTACATAATCCAGGAAATATACCTGAACGTATTGAGAAGATACAGAAATGCTTAAATGATGATGAAACATATTTAACAACGGATAAATCTGTTATTTCTTGGATTTTTGGACTTAGAAAACATCCTGACAGTGATTTTGGTGTACTACCTAAAACAGTTGCATTGATCCAAAAGAATAACAAACCTATTGTTTTTGGAGATATTCCTCTAAAAGAACACAATAAAGATTTTGAATATAACTCAATTGATGAATTTATAAATACAGCACAAAAACTTACAACAAAAAATATATCATTGGATTATGCAACAACAGAATTATATTTTGCTAAAGTATTTGAAGATATTGGTTTAAAATTAAAACAGTCAAAAGTGGACTTTAAACGTTTTGAATCTATTAAAACAAACGAAGAAATAAACAACCAAAAATATGGAGCAGAACTAACATCTGTTGCATTTGCAAAGTCTTTGTTTTACGCAACAAATTGCAAAGGTATATCTGAGGCATCTGTTTCAAGTTTTTTTCAGAGCGAATTAAAAAAAAGTAACGATTTTTTGTCGTTTAGCTTTAATCCAATATCTGCGTTTGGAGAAAATACAGCTATCGTTCATTACAATCCAAAAACATTTAGAGATACATCAATTTCTGAAGGGCTATTTCTTTTTGATGCAGGTGCGCATTTTAAGAACTCGACAACAGACATGACAAGAACGATATACATAGGCAACAGTCCATCAAATGACATAATCAGAAAATACACGATGGCCTTAAAATCACTGATACAATTTTCAAAAGCAGTATTCCCAATTAATACAACAGCCTGTCAACTTGATGCGATCGCAAGAAATTGTATCTGGAAAGAAGGTATGGATTATGAATTTGGCACTGGTCATGGTGTCGGGATTTTTGCTAATGTTCATGAGTCGCCAAGAATTTCGAAAAATTCTTACGAAAAAATATCTGAAAATATGGTCATAACTGTTGAACCTGGAATATACGATAAAACTTCAGGAATTCGTTTAGAGAATATGTTAGTTACTGTTCCTGCTGGTATTAATGGATTTGTTAGATTTGAAACAATAAACTTTATTCCTTTTAGCAAAAGTCTTATAGACAAATCTTTGCTAGACATTTTTGAAATTGAATGGCTTAATGAATATAATGAGTTAACGTACAGCAAACTAGAACCGTATTTTAAGGAGAATAACGATCAGCTACAATGGCTCAAAGAAAATACAACTAAGATATAAACAATTCCATTGCAAAATAGCTCAATTAACTATAGGTTGCTAACTTTAAGCCACCTTCACTTCGTAAGAAGTGAACCAGTGGCTGAGTGGCAGTGCCACATCATTTATTACTGATATAACATTATGTAAGTGAACCTTGACATATAGTGAAGCTTCATTGATATAATGGCTATGGTATGGCAACCTAAGCCTTTTTGAAATATATAGTAATCTTGATAGTTCGCAATTGATACTTTCAATTGCGTCCAATGGGTGGCTGAGCCAGGATATAAATATCATAGCTCCGCCACTGTTTGTTTTGGCAAGTGATTTATCAGTACCGAACAAAATCTTACCTACTAAAAATACAATCTTTGTAGTAAAATCTCTTTTGAATAATGTTATATTAACGGTTTGTTATGCTGTTTACTGGTGTCGGATCTTTGATAAAACGAGAACTTTTAAATCTTTTACGAGATCCAAAAAGTGCAACGATGATATTATTTCCAATAGTTTTATTCTTGACTGTTTTCGTGTTCGCTTCAAACAAGGATGTTGAATACGCTCCTGTTGTTATTATGAATCAGGATCAAGGAAAACACAGCCGTGATCTTCTTGAGGATATTGTTGACACCAAGATCTTTAAAGATGCTATATATGTGAACAGCGAGGAGGAGCTTAAGGATAAGATCAATAAAGAAGATGCGTTTATTGGTATTTTAATAGCCCAGGATTTTTCGAAGAATATCGAAAGGGGTTTTCGAGCGGATATGCAAGTTGTAACCGATGGACGAAGGACAAATGCTGCGACTATTGCCTACGGATATCTAGCTACTATTCTTGGCAAATACCAGACAAAGCTATTGCCACCACATGTTCATGTCCCATCAGTGACAGTTAGAACTTGGTATAATCCGAATAAGGAACAGAAATGGTTTTCTATAACAAACTTGATCTGTATGATTATCGTGAGCCAGGCAATATCTTTGGTTGCGCTTTCGATAGCAAGAGAAAAAGAGCAGGGAACATTCGATCAGCTTCTAGTTTCTCCTATAAAACCGTTGGGGCTTTTGGTTGGAAAAACAGTTCCAAGTATTGTAATCGCTCTTTTTATGGGAGCAAGTATTATGATTTTAGGACAGATATTTTATGGCATACCAATGCGCGGCAGTTATCTGTTAATGCTTATATCAATGACTTTATACGTGATTTCTGTTGTCGGTATAGGCGTTTGTGTTGCGGCTTTTGCAAACACACAGCAACAAGCAATGCTTGGTACATTTGTTGTGCAAATGCCAATGTCGTCATTATCTGGATTAATGTCGCCTGTTGAGAGTATAGAAAACCCTATTATGAAACTATATAGCCATTGCAATCCCATGGTATATGGCAACAGAATTGTAAAAGGAGTTATGTTAAAGGATATGTCTATGATGGACGCAATCGAAAATATAATACCAATTGTTATGGTAGGAGTTGTAACATTGGTTATAGCAGCATATACTTTTGCACATAAGCATAGAATTAAAATATTTTAAGAAAGGAGATAAATTATGAATAATGGAAATATAACAGTTGCAGCAGGTTTGATAAAGCAAATAGTAAGTCAAATCGAAACGTTAGAAGAACGAAAGGCAGAGATCTTAAATGATATCAAAGACGTCTTTGCAGAAGCTAAGGCCCAAGGACTTGATGTTCCGACATTAAAGCAACTTATAAAGGATCGCAAAAAGAAGAAAGAAGACTTGGCAGAGCAAGAAGAGCTTCTTGAACTTTACAGAAGGGCGCTTGACCAGCAATAGTTATGACTTTAACATTACTTGAAGCCAAAAAAGAATGGGATAACCTTAGACGAAAAATAGAATATCATGATGACTTATATTACAACCAGAATCGAACAGAAATATCAGATGCAGCCTACGATAAGCTAAGAGTCCGAATATTGGAACTTGAAAAGGCCTTTCCAGAGCTTCAGGTAAACTCACCAACAAAAAAAGTTGGGGCGAAACCAAAATCAAATCTTAAGAAGATTCAGCATAGACTTCCTATGCTATCTTTAGACAATGCATTTTCTATTTCTGATATGCAAGATTTCTTGGATAGATGCAAAAGGTTCTTAAACGATAATACAATGAACTTTGAGCTATGTGCAGAGCAAAAAATTGATGGACTCTCTGCATCAATTGTCTATGAAAATGGAAAATTAAAATATGCGGCGACAAGAGGTGATGGTCATACAGGAGAAGACGTAACCAACAACATACTTACAATAAAAGATATTCCTCACGAAATATCTGAACACGGAATTATAGAAGTTCGCGGAGAAGTCTATATGCTCAGAAGCGTTTTTAATAAGCTGAACGAATCTGATGATATTATATTTGCTAACCCAAGAAACGCAGCCGCAGGTTCGCTTAAACAACTTGATTCAAAGATAACAGCTTCAAGAGAACTAAGCTTCTTTGCATACTATATTGATAGACTAGATTTAAAAACTCAGTCTGAAGTTATGCAAACACTAAATAAGCTTGGGTTTAAAACATCTGAATATGGATTGTGTAGTTCTGTAGATGACATCGAAACATATTACAAAAAGACACTAGAACATCGCCATAACTTAGACTATGAGATTGATGGAACTGTTTTTAAGATAAATTCAATTGAACTTCAAAATCGACTTGGGTATATTGGAAGATCACCGCGTCACTCAATAGCATTTAAGTTTCCTCCAGAAGAAGCTGAAACTGAGATATTAGATATAGAAATTAACGTAGGCAGAACTGGAAAGATTACGCCAGTGGCAATTTTAAAACCTGTAAGGCTAGCAGGCGTTATTGTATCGAGAGCTACTCTTCATAACTTTGATGAGATTAAAAGAAAGTCAATTTCTATTGGAGATACAATTTTGATTCAACGTTCAGGAGATGTTATTCCTAAGATAACTGAAGTTGTCCGGAAATCTTCAAATGATGTATTTAAAGAACCAGAGTTTTGCCCAGCATGTGGAAGTAACCTATTAAAACATCCAGATCTTGTTGACTTATATTGCATTAATAGAAATGGCTGTAAAGCGCAGATAATAAGATATCTGTCGTACTTTGTCTCAAAAGGATGCTTTGATATCTCTGGTCTTTCTGAAAAGCAAATCGTAGAGTTTGTTGAAGAAGGAAGGGTATCGAATGCTGTTGATATTTTTAAACTAAAAGAGAAGGAACTGACTTCTCCTCTTGCTTTAAAAGATGGTTGGGGAGCTTTATCTGCAAAGAACTTATACGAAGCTATCGAAAATGCACGTAATATATCTCTTCCTAAATTTATAGCAAGCCTTGGAATTCCTGGTATAGGTGAAGTTACCTCTCAAATGCTTGCAAATAAGTTTGAGAGCATAGAATCGCTACAAAGCGCTACTAAGTTGGATTTTCTTAAGATCGATGGTCTTGGAGAACTTTTAGCTGAAGAAATTTCTTGTTACTTTCAAAACGATGAAAATAGGATTTTTATACAAGAACTTCAAAAGCAAGTCTCTATACATTATGAAAAGCCTAAAAATATTGATACAACAAACCAGCTATATGGCAAAACCATTATTTTTACAGGTACGTTAGCAAGGCTTGGAAGATCTGAAGCCAAGCAACTAGCACAAAGCAAAGGTGCTTCTGTTGCATCCACCATATCCTCAAAGGTTGATATTGTAATAGCTGGAGAAAAAGCGGGATCAAAACTCAAAAAAGCAAATGAGCTTAAGCTAAAGATTATAGGTGAAGATGAGTTCTTATCATATGTTAACTCCTGACCAAGTCGCTCAAATATTTGAAATTTTGTTGCAAGAAAATCCAAATCCTAAAACAGAGCTTATCGCTCCTAATGACTATGCTTTTGCAATCGCGGTCCTTCTCTCTGCTCAATCAACAGATAAAGCCGTTAACAAGGCAACAAAAGAACTTTTTAAAATAGCAGATACTCCTGAAAAAATGCTGAATCTCGGTTTTGAAAACTTGAGGAATTATATCAAAACTATAGGATTGTTTAATAACAAAGCAAAATATATCATCGAACTCTCTGGCGTACTTGTTAGCAAATTTAACTCAAGACTTCCAAAATCTATAAGCGAACTTGAAAGATTACCAGGTATTGGCAGAAAGTCAGCAAGAGTGATCGCAAACACGTTGTATAACGAACCTGTTATAGCTGTTGATACTCATGTGTTCAGAGTGTCAAGGCGCCTTGGAATCACTAATGCTAATACCGTTGAGAACGTTGAAATTGACTTAGAAACCTTGGTGCCTCAACGATACAAGTTGCATGCAAGTAACCTGCTTGTTCTCCATGGAAGATATGTATGCTTGGCCAAGAAACCAAAGTGTAGCGAGTGTAAACTAAACAAAATCTGCGAATTTGCACATACTTTTGATAAAGGCTAAGCACACAATGTTATAGATTAATTACACATATCTCAAAGATATCTGCCAAATCCTATTCTTATATTATGAGTGTAGTGTTTGATTGTTTTACAACCATGGCTATATTTTTGCACCCCAAGAACCACTCCATTAGTTTGTCGTTCTTTTATATTCAGAGAAACTTTATATGGAAAATCGAATGTATATTCGCATCGTGCAAACCATACTTCCTTAAGTGGTATATTAATTCCAATACCTAAGACAGGAACAAAGTGCGTTTTGGATTTTGATTGCATGCTGTTTTTTGTCAAAGGATTATATGTACCTTCCTCGATTTGTTCTATGCATGTATATTTTATGTTTTTAAGTTTTACACCTGCTGTTGCATAAAACTCTATATTTTTAAAATTATGGCTTAGAAAAGCTTTAAAAAAAACGGATGATCGTTGTCTGATTTGTCCTCGTAGTTGTATGTTGCTTTCTGGAATATCTATCAGCTTTTTGTTTACTTCTCTGAAATTCGCATTAAAAGATAGCTCTACCCCCCCCCCATTCGCCTCTGAGTTGATTTTATATCCAGCAAAAATTCCAGGAGTAAACCTTGTATTAGTTCCAGAAACGTTAAAATTTTTGTCGTATGTTCCAACTCTATGTTCTGTTTGTGATTTTGTAATTCCTTTAATCTTATCCTTAGCAAAAGCTGCACCTATATCAACCCCTCCATAGAAGCCAGATGCGTATAGACTTGATGTTAGAACTCCTAACATAACTAACTTAATGTGTTTCATAAACTTATTCCTTAAAAATTTAATCTTTATATAAATAGGTTAGCTTAGTATAAAGATATAAGTCAAACTCTAAAAACTCCCATAAAAGTTTACGCATCTCAAACACCCCCCAAACAAAAGAAAGCCTATAAATAGGCTTTCTCTTAGTTAAACACTATCTTACCTCATTTAGTTCTAATACTACTTCTAATATTACCA
>JAFUQI010000010.1 GCA_017481035.1 Alphaproteobacteria bacterium
AACCAACCGAATAGTTACAACCAACAGACCACTACCACGACTACACAGAATGGTTTAGGTCAACAAGGACAACCTTTGTATAATCAACAGGGATTGTATAACCAACCGAATAGTTACAATCAACAGACCACTACTACAACTACACAGAACGGTTTAGGTCAACAAGGACAGCCTTTGAATAATCAACAGGGATTGTATAACCAACCGAATAGTTACAACCAACAGACCACTACTACAACTACACAGAACGGTTTAGGTCAACAAGGACAGCCTTTGTATAATCAACAGGGATTGTATAACCAACAGAATGGTTACAACCAACAGACCACTACTACAACTACACAGAACGGTTTAGGTCAACAAGGACAACCTTTGTATAATCAACAGGGATCGTATAACCAACCGAATAGTTACAATCAACAGACCACTACTACAACTACACAGAACGGTTTAGGTCAACAAGGACAGCCTTTGAATAATCAACAGGGATTGTATAACCAACAGAATGGTTACAACCAACAGACCACTACTACTACAACACAGAATGGTTTGAATCAACAAGGACAACCTTTGTATAATCAACAAGGATCGTATAACCAATGTATGGAAAATTGCAAAATGCAGTTTTATACAATGCAGCAACCAGTGTTAAATGCTCAAAATCAAAATATAGCTAAGGTTAATGTTGCAAATAATACAAATGCAACAATTACCAAACAAACAGAACAGAATGTTAATCCACAAACGTTGGCTGAGATAATGACTTTGATGGATGTGTTTGATAATAGGTATTACGATGTTAATAAGCAAAAATTTATGAACATTGCCGTTCCGTCGCAAAGGTACCCGTTTGTTGTTCAATCAGGAAACGTTATTGCAACGCCTATTGATTATTCGGCAGCTATAAGATTGCAGCAGCAGCAACAGACAGTCCCAACACAGAAGAAAACAACTCCGGTCCAAACACAGAAAGTTGCTCAAAAAAAACAACAGCCAGCAAGTAGGAAATAATATTACTATCTATAAGATTGTAAGCTAAATGCAAAATCTTATACTGACTTATATAATGCGGCAATGATCATGTAGCGCTTGTATTGACACAGCATTGACAGACGTCTTAACGTAAATAAATACTACGTTCACATACCAACGACTAAAACAAGCTACATTTAACGTAATTTGAAGCTAAGGTGTTACTGCTGTTTTGACAAGTAATAACTACATCATTTTTTTTCTAACAACACACATTGTTTTATACAAACGCAATATTCAACATACCGATTATTAATGCCAAAAAATATTTAATCGTGCTGTGATGGTAGCACCGTGTGCCGAATTGCAATAATAGTTATTGTATATACATTACTAAGCTACAAGAGTGATATTGTCATCTCTTATAAAAAAACTATTCTATTGGTTTATCTACATGATCTTCTTGCCAGCTAAACTTAACATTATCCCTTTCTCCATTAAATGTAAACCCTGTTGCTCCTTGTATTGCATTAAATAACTCTTCTTTATTATTGTTGCTTATATCTGTTATATATGCACAACCTTTAGGTATAACTATATTAACAGGTTTGTTGCTACTACCATTTAGTGTTATAGGTTTATTCCATATAGATGTATTAACCTTCCTAGTAATACTCTTAGGTAGTATAAAGATAGATCCTCCTTCTAGTTTAAATGTACCTTCATTATACCATTCAGATAGATCTGTTATATTAGATATATCTATAGTTCCTGTATTAGTTAGAGTACTTTTATAGATATATATATAACTATTATCTTTTAATGTTATAGTTCCTGTATTATTTAATTTAGCACTATTCCATAATCCTAATCTTCCATTATTATTAATATATATAGCACCTGTATTAGTACTAGTATCATTTAGATCTAATCCACCATAGTTATCTATTATAACATTACCATCGTTAGTAAATGTATTATTACAGTATAATACAAGATCATAACAATAATTATATCCTGCCGTTATTAACTTTAATTTATAACCACTATTAATAGTTACTGTATTATTAGCTTTCCACCATGTATTACTACTTCTATTAAACACATATGTATTATCTTCTTCTGCTTCTGTAGACCAATAGTTATAATCTGTTTCTGTAGGAACAGATGGTGTACTACCTATAGTCATAGGATTAGTTATTACTTCTATAGGATCTGCTATAGTAGATGCATATAAAGACATACAGCTTATAGCGCTTATACATAATAATGACTTCTTAATTTTAAACATTTAGCTTACCTCCTTTGGTATAAAACTTTTATTAATAAACATTATAGAATACAATAATTAAGATAGCAATGTAAATGATATATAGTTAATATTGTGGTAATGTAATAATTGCAACAACATGGCAACATAAACCGTTTTGAAATATATATAGTAATCATATTGATAGTTCGCAACTGATTATTATCAATTGCGTCTAATAGTTGGCGGAGCCAGGGATACTCATATCCGGCCTCTGCCACCATACTAGGAAACTATAAAGTACTCATAAATTTAGTAGTATCTTAAATGAAACAAACCAACCAGCCCCCCTATTAAGCCGGCCGCCCCGCGCGTATTTCCCGCGGCCGACTTATGAACAAAGAAGCATCCTATAACATTTTATCATCATTAAGCACAACGCGCAGAATGGTGCTTGGCGCCGCATGCTTACACGCAATACAATAGCAGCTATAGTATAGTAACCTTAGCCTTTTTAACAAAAATATATATAGTAATATAATCAATTACGCCAAAAGATGTGACGCACTGCCAATACGAAACAATTACATAAACGATTGTTAACGCATTTGATTTAAATGTTTAAAATTGACAATATTAAAGTTTGTGTGTTATATTTCGTTATAACTATTTTCAGATAGTTGGTACTTACGTGATAAGGCAAGTATTTGGATACATATGTTTTTTAATAATAGCTTTCCTTATTAAAGAAAGAAATGACTCTGATTTTAAGTCTGAACTAAGATTATTATTTCGTGGTATTATTTTTCACATTGTTTTAGCTTTTGCTTTAACAAAAAGCTCGCCATGCATATCTGCAATTGAATGGATTGCCTCTGGAGTTATGAAACTTAAAGATGCGACGATTGAAGGAACAAAGCTTGTTTTTGGATATATTGGCGGTGGCGATTTGCCATTTTCAACAAAACCAAATGCTTCAGCTTTTGTCTTCGCATTTCAGGCTCTTCCAACGGTTATTATAGTATCAGCATTATCCGCGATACTAACTTATTTAAGGATTCTTCCAATATTATCAAAAGTTATCGGTTCAATTTTTAAGCTTGTTTTTAATATAGATAGTTCAATAGGAATTGTAGCGGCAGCAAAGATATTTATCGGTCAAATAGAGGCTCCACTTTTAATAAAAGATAAACTTAATGGCTTGACTCGAGAAAATATATTTGTTATACTAACCTTAGCATTTGCAACGTCGTCTGTTGCAGTAACTCCGATATATGCAGGACTTCTTGATGGGATCTGCCAAGATCCAATGAGGCATTTGTTGGCATCAAGCGTAATGTCTGTTGTTTCTTCGCTTATTGTTTCAAACGTTATATTTTACAGAACTAAAATAGCGACTAACGACAAACATTCAGAATTGCCTTATTCAAGTTTTATGAATGCGATGTCTAAAGGTATTTCGGATGGTGCTTTCGTTTGGTGGTGTATTGTCGGTTCTCTAATAGGTATGGTAGCTCTTGTAGCTCTGTTAAACTATATGCTTGGAATACTTCCAAATATTAACGAAGAACCAATAACACTTCAAAAACTATTGGGGTACATTACATATCCGTTTGTATGGCTTCTTGGAATCGAACCTGGTGAGATACTAACAGTTTCAGGTATTGTTGGAACTAAAATAGCAATTAATGAAACTGTTGCATTCTTAGAGTTAGCAAAAGCTAATTTGTCCAGTGAGAGTATTGTAAAAACAATTTACGCAATAAACAACTTTGGAAATTTTGCTTGTATTGGTATAACGATCGCTGGACTATCAGCATTAGCTCCAAATCAAAAAAGCATACAAGAATTAGCAGGAAAGGCTTTTATAGCAGCCTTTTTAGCAACAGGATTAACGGCGACATTAATATCTTTTTTTTTATGAGGTGAACGATGGAACTAAATAAAGATTTCTTAACAAGAGAAGACGCTTGGCGTAATGAGGAAATTTATAAAAAAATTTACGAATATTCAATTAATGATCCTGATGGATATTGGAATGCTCAGCTTGATAGGTTGGACTGGATACAAAAACCCAACATAATCACGAAGCAAAAAGAAGATGGACACACACTCTGGTTTCCTGATGGAAAAATAAATGCATGTTACAACTGTGTAGATCGACATGCAGAAAAAACTCCTAATAAAACAGCGTTAATATGGCAGAGCGAAAATCTTGAAAACTATCAATACATATCATTTCAGAAGCTAAAAGAAGAAACGTGCAGATTTGCAAATACATTAAAAAAATTAGGGCTTACCAGAAAAGATTATATTACTATATATATGCCAATGGTTCCTGAGGCAGTTTATGCATGTTTAGCGTGTGCAAGACTTGGCATTCCATACTCAGCTGTATTCGCTGGGTTTTCCCCAAGTGCCATAGCTTTAAGGATGAATGATTGCAATTCAAGTTTCATAATATCCTGTGATGGGAATATGCGTGGCGGAAAAATAATTCCACTAAAAAATAATGTTGATGCAACAAGGGAGTTGTGTCCTGATCGCACAATAAGATCATTAATTGTCAAAAGACAAAATATCGACATAAACTGGGACGATAACATCGATTTTGATTACTACAAAGAATCAAAAGATATGGCAACAGATTGCGAAATTGCAGAAACAGATGCAAATTCAGAGTTATTTATATTATACACATCTGGATCATCTGGAAAACCAAAAGGAGTTACGATGGGAACTGGCGGTTTCCTTTTGTTTTCTATGGTGACTGGTCGCTATTTCTTTAATCTTTTTGAAGATGAAATATTTTGGGGATCTGGTGACATAGGTTGGATGGGCGGACATTCATATGCGCTATATTCAGCTCTCGCAAATGGGGTAACAACTGTCTTTTTTGAAGGCATTCCTACATATCCGAGAAAGTCTATATTCTGGGAGATTATAGATAAACACAAGGTGACATCATTCAATACAGCTCCAACAGCAATACGCGCAATGATGCAGCACTCAGATGAAAGCCTTGCCAAAACATCAAGGGATTCGTTAAAGTATCTAGGCGTTTTTGGAGAGATTCTAAATAAGGATGCATGGTATTGGTATTTTAATGAAGTTGGAAGATGTCGTTGCCCAATAGTAAATATGTGGGGACAAACCGAGCTAGGAGGAGTGCCAACAGCACCGTTAAGCAACCTTGAAGATATGAAAACGTATGGACATATAGGTCGCCAATTTTTTGGATGCAAACTAATACTGAAAGATGCAAAAGATAATACCATAACAACACCGGAAACACCTGGCGCTTTATTCATAGAAAAACCACTTCCAGGAATGCTTATAAGTATTTTTGGTGATAAGGAAGCGCTTAACAAAACTTACTACTCACAATCAAATGAACATATTTATTTTACAGGCGATGAAGCATACTTTGATCATGATGGGAACTTCTGGATAACTGGAAGAAATGATGACGTTTTAAATGTATCTGGACATAGAATAAGCCCAATAGAAATTGAAGAAGTAATAGCGAGCAGCGAAGTTGTTGCTGAGGTTTCAGTTGTAGGATATCCACATGAATTAAAGGGAGAAGGAATATACGCTTTTGTCGTACTCAAAAAAGATATCTCAGAAGAACAACGGATAAATGCCGAGAAATACATATCAGACAGAGTAAGGACCATAATTAGCCCTATTACAAAGCCAGATGTTATTTCAATAGTTGATGATCTTCCAAAAACCAGATCAGGGAAAATATTAAGACGAGTACTCAGGAAAATAGCATCCTCCAATACTCAAGACTTTGAAGATTTAACAACGATTCAAAATCCAGAATGTATAACCAAAATAATAAAACAAGTGTCAGGAAAATTAATTTAAAGATTACATATACCGTAAGTTACATTATTAACTTGCGGTATACTCTACAACAGTAGTAGAACTTTACTTAATTATGCATTGTAAATTCTAACTTAACTTTTACCTTTTTGCGTTAATTCAGCTTCGCAATGTTTCTATGGTTAGTGATATTGGCTTCAAATGCTAAAATTGAAACTGCATACTATCACACGTAATATGCCTTGTTTTAGATTTTAATATGTCGTCGATAGATTCGATTATAAAACGTTGAATTCCGATATTTTCTAGCATTTTGCTTGCTTTTGATATTAAAACATAAGAGCTTGATTCTTGTTGTTCGATTGTTGCTCTAGTTTCGTCTGGTAAATAATCATTTTTGTAATCTTGTTCGCAATATTCATAATATTGTATTTTTATATTGAGTGTAGCTTGCATTAAAATTTCGCTAATCAATTTCCACGTTATATTTTTTTTGATATCCCCTAACATACAAAACATATCCTTAATAATAAGCTTGCCAAGAGTTATAATTTTTTCTGCTTTCGAATTGAATTCAATATCTGGAAAATTAATGTTGTCATCTTGTGCAGATAGATCTAAAAAAATATTTGCCTGATCGTAAGTAAAATTTAAAATATCATTCAGCCAAGTTCCTGTTGGTTTAAATTTTTTTAAGTAATTTTTTGTAAAATTTTGTTTTTGAGCTTCGTATAAATTTTTAGGAAAATCATCTAATTGTTTTGTTTCTATATATGTATTTTCGTTTCTATTTGATAAAATCTCTGCAGAAAATGTGTTGTTAATTGCAAAAATAAGCGCAATGTAATTAATAGTTTTACTCATATCTTTCCTTCCAATTATCTCTTTATAAACTTAGAATCGTTTTCGGCAAAACAGGAAACTATTAAGCTTGAAACATTACCTTTTTGATCAAGAATAAAATGCATATATTCTTCTGCATCAAAATATATATACATCATGTCCTTGCTTGGAAACGTAAATACAGTGCCATTTAAATGATTAAGCTTAACTTTTCTAATACCGTTACTTAAATAAAGATAATCATCTGATAACTCTATATTTAAATCTCCGTATATCTCATTTGTGTATCTTCCGACATATTTCTCAAGTCTTCCATGTGGTTGAGGTATCCTTGCGATATTTTGAAAAAACTTCTGTTGCATAGTTCTAAATTTATTCTTTCGATCTATATCGGCCTGAATCCAATCTATACCCTCAAATCCAAAACATAAATCCAAGAATTGATTTACCATATATTCTGAAAACAATGTGATAGAAACTCCGCCAAGGTTGCTTACAACTCCAATCGAAATGTCTTCTTCGGGCACGACAGCTATATATGCAGTTGATCCATATATGCCTCCCATATGGCACAATATGTCTCTATTATCCTTGTCGTTATTACTGTAACAAAACTTAAAAAAACCCATCCCATAATATGGATCTTTTCTTGAGTACCTGTGTCTTGGAAAGGTAACGTCATCATCTTTTAATCCAAGAATTATCGAATGCTTTGATGTTAATTCATTAAAAGTTTTTTCACTAATTATTATCTTATCCTTATATTTTCCGTTTGATGCTAACATTTCCATCCATTTTCCAAAATCTTCTGCGGAAAATGATATACCAGAAGTTGCAGGAAACTTATGGAACATTCCGATTTGATCAAGTGGAATTATCTCATCATTGTAACGACTATGGCTAGTAACTATTTTTTTGCTTTTATGCTGCAGCGTTTTTTTTGTTAAATTAAAGATAGCACTAAAAAAACCAAGTCGCTTTTTATCGTGTCCAAATCTTGAACACATGTATTTAAAGTACGCAAATTTACTACTTTCAAAGGCAAGAGATATTGCGCTTGAAGTTTTCATTTCCATTTTGTCAAAAATATATTTTTGAACTAAATCCTCGTATTTTTCTCCAGTAGCTCTTTCAAGAACGATTCCGATAATACCGAAAACTATATTTTGATATTCATATACTCGTCTGAAGTTCGATTCATTGTGTTTTAAATACTTAAAAGCATCAAGAACTTTTTCGTTTGAATACCCTCCTTTAAACAGCGTATCTGCTGCAAAGTGCTCAAAACCAGATCTGTGTGATAGCAAATCACGAATTGTCATTTCATTCGAAAGTGATTCATCCTTCATATAAAATTCTGGATAATACTTCCTAACTTTGTCGTTGAAAGATATTTTTCCATCATCAACAAGAGCTCCTACAAGGATTGCTGTAACGTTTTTGCTAACAGACGATAAAGGAAAGAGAAAATCATTACTCAGGTTCTTTGGATTATTTTTATCAACAGTTGTCTGTCCAATAGATTTCGTGTATATAACTTTTCCGTTTCTTGCAACAGCAAATGTAACACCGGGAATATTTATAATATTTTTCCCTCGTTCTATTATATTTTCCAAATGCTTTGCAAATTGAAGAACCTGATCATCAGATAACTTTGAGTGACAAATATTTAATAACCCACAAAAAAATGATAAAAATATAACAAATTTTTGCAAAATTTTTGACATTTTGTTTCTTGTTAACAAATTTTTAATCTTTTTATAGTATACATCTAATTAGATGGATATATGCAAGAGCTTTTGTTGTGATATGTTTGGTAGCGTAAAAGTCACATTAATTATATGTTTAACAGTTTTGATAATCAGTGTTCTTTTTATTTCTTATAACGAATACAACTCTCGTTATGAAATAATTTCGACTTCAGATAATTCTGTTTTTATTTTTGATAAAAAAAGCACAGTTTTAAGCAAATGCGACTCTAATGGATGTGTTGTTATAGATACGAAGTTGCCTAAATCGCAGGGTCTGCTGCAGCAACAAAATATTAGTCAAAGTCAAATGTTTGAACCTATAAATACTATATCACGCGAAGCTGTAAATTCAACAACAGCGCAAAGAACTACTAAGAAGCTTATAGATAAAGAAGAGGTTGATGAAGATAAAGTTACAGATAACAAAACAGAAACAGATGATGAGGTTGAGCGAATTTTAAACAGACAAAAAGCAAGGAGTAGTTTAGAGAAAGATACCGAAGAAGAAGATGATTCGATAAATTCAAAAAAACAAAAGTCTATAGAAAAAGAAAAATCAGATAATGAATTTATAGAATAAAACTTCTATATGCTGGTATTTTTTTACATAAAAATGATGAGCAATTTGTTTGTTGTCGCGATGAATTATTAATTAATATGTGTAACATAATAAAAATAACGTAGTATTAATTCGTATTTGCGGTTATATCATAATTAAAAGATAATGTTTTGATTAGCTGTGAAAACGCTTTTTATATGGACTTTTTGGGCGAATTAAACAACGTCAAATTTACAAAGCAAAAATGACTAGATGAAATGTGTTGCATCCCACAAAATAACATATTGAATAACAGATCGAAATCGAATTCGAAATGCTTTGTATTGATTCGTGTGGATAGCTCCCCCAAGCTTTATTATTAAAGCTTAGTATGTTGACAAAATTTATAGAGCGCGTTAAACTAACCAATGTGATAGAAAGCATCGAATGTTTTGGATTTGATGTTTTCTCTTTTTGATTATTTTCTATTTTGACAATCAATCTAAATTATTAGGAATTATATTTTATTATTAATAATGAAGGGATATTACTATGAATTGGATAAGAGATGTTGTTACCCCAAAGATAAAAGCTTTCATAGGAGTCAGGTCAAATATTGAAGAGAACCTTTGGACAAAATGTCCTTCTTGTGAAAGAATGATATATACAAAAGAACTCGAAGAAAACATGATGGTGTGCGGATATTGTTCGCATCATTTTAAGCTTTCAATAAAAGCTAGATTTGATTCATTGTTTGATGAGGCGAAGCATGAACCTATTCAGATAGTTAAAGTTCAAGACGACCCAATAAAATATAAAGATACAAAAAAATACATAGATCGATTAAAAGACGCAAGAACAAAGACAAAATCTGAAGAGGCTATTCACATAGCGCAAGGAACTGTCGATGGTTACAATGTCGTTGCCTTTGCTATGGACTTTTCCTTTATGGGTGGATCAATGGGGCTTTCTGTCGGAAAATCAATAGTTAAAGCAGCACAGATTGCAGCAGAAACAAAGTCTGCTCTAATTGCATTTACAGCATCGGGAGGAGCGAGGATGCAGGAGGGGATTTTATCGTTAATGCAAATGCCCTCTACAATAGCAGCAATATGTGATTTGAAAGAACAGAATCTGCCATTTATAAACGTTATAACAAACCCAACAACTGGAGGTGTTTTGGCTTCATTCGCTATGATTGGTGATATACATATAGCAGAACCAAATGCGTTAATAGGTTTTGCTGGAGTTCGAGTTATAGAAAAAACAATTAAGCAAAAATTACCAGAAGGTTTCCAAAGGTCTGAATTTTTAAAAGATCATGGTATGGTAGACATCGTTGTTAATAGACATAACTTAAACAATAAAATCAAACAAATCTTAAACTATACAATGAGGAAATAATGTGTTTTAAAACTATTGCAATAGCATCAGACCATAGGGGATATTGGCTGAAGAACGATATTATACATCACTTTCAAAAATCAGGTTTTAATATAAAAGACTTTGGAACAGATAACGATTGTATATCTGTTGATTATCCAGACTTTGCAAAAAGCGTAGCTAAATATGTAAAAAATAACGACGACAGTTGCGGTATTTTAATCTGCCACTCAGGAATAGGAATGAGTATTGCTGCAAACCGTATGCAAGGTATAAGAGCAGCTTTATGTTATACTCAAGAACATGCTAAACTTTCGAGAGAGCATAATGATGCAAACATTATTTGTATCGGAGCTGGATTTGTAAACACAGAAACAGCTATTGAATTATGTGAAATTTTTGTACACTCTAAATTAGAGGACAACAGACATATGAAGCGAATACAAAAAATTGAGGAAGCTTAAAGAATACCTTTTTATAGAAAGAGATAATATATCTCTGTTTGCTCCAGTTATTTTAGGTATCGGTATTTTAACTGGAGTATTCTTACCGTTTTTAACGGTTAGATCATTATATGTCTTTTGCTTGATAATAAGTTTTATATCCTTTGTTCTTTTTGTTATTCGGTACAAGCAACTAGCTTCAATCTTAATTATTTTTGGGCTAGGCGTTTATGTAGCACAAACAGGAGGATTATTAAGAACAGATCTATTAACTCAGAAGCATTTTATTGCTAAGGAATACGATAAGCTCAGCATTAAAGCAACTGTAAAGTTTATTGACGAAACACATCCTACGATGAAGAGAATGCGACGTATTACTCTTTGCGATACAAAATTCAATAACAATGATTTAAGCTTTATAAAAACTATAAAAATGACGTGTCCAGCAAAAACGACGGAAAATATTAAGCCAGGCGATATTGTTGATGTTTTTGGGAAGTTAACGCCATATAAAATTGCAGCGATACCATCTGCCTTTGATCAAAAGCAATATAACACTTTGATAAATCTAGATGCAACTGGTATAGCTTATAGCATTAAGAAGGTCGGAGAAAACAATAATTTTAAAGATATTTTTGCATATACAAGAAGGATATTAACACACAGAATAACAGAAAAAATGGGAAATATAGCAGGTGGAATTGCTAGTGCATTAATTACAGGCGATAAATCATCGATTCCAACAGAGATTAGAGATAGTTTTATAAACTCAGGAACTGCGCATATTTTGGCTATATCTGGGTTACATATGTCAATTGTAGCAGCTTTGCTTTTTGGTATCTTTTTAAAAATATGGCAATATATTTCTAACTTTTTTACCTATATTAGACCAAAGGTTTATGCCGCATTATTTACAATACCGCTAACGTTTATTTATTTAGCCTTGTCAGGATTTTCTCCGTCCGCTACTAGAGCATTTATCATGACAACAATATTTTTATTAGGAGTAATATTTAATAGAAATGCAATATCTCTTAGAAGTGTTTCGTTCACTGCATTTATAATTTTATTATTTGATTCTGCATCTTTGTTTCTTGTAAGCTTCCAGCTGTCATTCTGTGCAGTTGTCGCATTGATATCTTTTTACGAATCATTTCAGGAAAAATTTTCAACACTAAGATTAAAATACGAAGGTATATATGGAAAATTCAAATTCTATATTATTGCATCAATTTGTTCGACAGTTATCGCTACATTAGCGACAATGCCAGTATCAGTTGCAACCTTTAATAGACTAAGCTTGTCTGGCATTATGGGAAACATAATAGCGATACCGTTTATAAGTTTTATCGTAATGCCGCTCGGAATTATAGCTTTATGTAGCTCTTGTTTTTGCGATGTTTTTATTAATGTTCTAAAAGTATGTTTAAACACGTTATCAGCTTCGTTGGGATATATATCAAAAATACCTGGATCGATAATAACAATAAAATCACCAGACATATTTACGTTATATGTGATTGTATTTGGCGGAATTTTGTTTTGCTTGTTAAAGTCAAAGATACGCCTTATAGGAACATGTTTAATATGCATTGGTTCTGTTATTTGGATGATTGAAGATGTGCCAGACATAATCGCTGTTCCAGGTTCAAAATCTATATGCTTCGTGCAAAGTGGCAAATTTTATGCAACGTCCCTTAGAAAAAATAGGCGACAAATAGATTCTATTCAAAAGACTTTAGGATTTGATGGCAAGATAAAAAAGAAAGACATTGATGATTTGCCTTTTGATAATATTGAATACATGCAAGGTTTATTCTATTTTTCGAAAAAGAATATATTCAAACAAATTGCCGAAAGAAAACATCCGTATTGTCCTGCATATTATAAAGCAATCACTATTAAGTGACGTATAAAAATAAATAGTTGCGTCTATCATGATCATCTCGGTTGCGAAGTTACTGATTAGACGTGTTAATAAATGTTTGCAATACGCTTTTTTTTTTTTGTATAATATAAATATAGCTCTATTTTTTTTGGTTATTATAAGAAAATGAAAATATATATTTCTAAATATTTGTTGGCATCTGTTTTGCTAATTGAGTGTGGGCAACTTGTATATTCTTCTCAATCTATAACTACACAAACACTACAGGAAGAAGAGACGAAAAAGGTGTCGATTATCATCAACAATGACCAAACAGGAAACAAGCAAGTCTTCCCAGGAAGAACAAATTTATTGGGGAAACATTATTGGAAGGACGAGAATACGTATGTGATAGATTTAGAGAATCTTTTGAGACATTACGAAAATGATAAACGAGAAATAAACTGCTTGTTTGATATAGTAGTTTGCAAAGGTTATAAGCTAGAGATAAAACAATCAGAGGAACAAACAGATTATATGACAGAAGCAGACATAACAATTCAAAACTACGGTACTTTATCTTTTGAAAAATGTTCCATTGGAGAAAACACAAAAATTGATAATAAAGGATACCTAGAAATAAAATTACCAACATCAAAAGACAATATCGTGCTATCGATGGATTGTAATATATTTAACGACGGTTATTTAAAAATATCTGGGTACAATAAACGTTTACCGAAGATAACATCAAATTCTGGATGCGTTGATTATTCAGAATATACAGATAAATTATTTTTCTATAACAATAAAATAAGTTTTAAAAATACATTAATAATATCGCCAAAAAACATAGGAGATGACTATAGGACAAGTACTATTAGAAAGTATTGTTTTGGCAAAATAAATTTTCAAGATAGCGTTGTCGTAATGCCACAAGAAAGAAACTATGCCGGAGACCTTTTAAGTGGTATACGTAAACTATTCCAAAATAATTCGAAGCTACTTAAAGATTCTGGTTCATCTAAATACAATTCTGACATAGATGGTTCATTACAAAAATTATTAGGCAACGAGTTTAAGTGTAATATAGACATGAAAGGGAACATAGAGGTATTAGAAGCGAAAGAAAAGTATATAGATAAGTTTAAAGAAGTTATGAAAGAAAGATACGAAAGTGAGTATTATCAGGATGAATGCGATCCAGATATGATTGATTATTTTAAATCAGACAACGGTTTATTACAAAAAGAACATCAATTGTTGTTGACCGATGGTGAATGCGACTAAAAATACTATGGCTTAAATATAACTAGGTATATTAGCGTAAGACAATATTTGCAGGCTATCTCACTCTAGTCTGCCTGCTTATGTTTATTAATTGCTTATCGTTCTGCTCTTTATATATTTTGTATAAACTTTTTCAAACAGCAATGCAAACATGCCATGACCAAAGACATTAGATGACGTTGCTATTGGATCAAACATAACATAGATAGCTGTGATCGCGGTTAACATTTCTGGAGTAAATCCGAGTATATCGTGAAGAATAGGAACAAAAATTAATACACTTCCACCTGGAATTCCGGCAGCTGCAAACTTTGCTAGAACGCCATAGAGAGTCAATATAAAGTATTGTGAAATTGATGGAAGTTTTATTCCAAAAGATACCATCAGCGCGAGTGCGATAATTGGTATAGCAAAACAATCTCCTAGTAAATGCATATTTGCTGTTGCTGGAACAACAAATTTTGCTATATTTTTATTTTTTAAATTTTTTTCAGAGCCTTCTATTGTCGATGGTATTGCTGCTGCGCTTGACATGCTAAACAAGCCAATTAAGACGCTCGGTAAGAGATTTTTAAATTTTTGTATTGTTTGATTTAAATTTCTGTTAGATATAAAAAACATGACAAGAAACATATATCCATAAGCTAATACGGCTACTAAACATAAGAGCATTGAGTACTCTTTCATGATAAGCAACAAAGTTCCCTCATGCTGCATTTTAACAATGAATCCAAGCACAAACATTGGCAAAAGCGGACATATTACTTTCTTTAATAAAATATTAGCTACATTGTTGATATTGTTTGATAAACGTTCTATCATATTTGTTTTTGAAAAATTTCCAATTATTCCAAGAGTCATACTGGCTATTAATGCCACATCATTTTTAATAATTGTAGGAATAGTTAAGTGCCATGCTGCATTTAGTGGAATTTGAGCGTCTATTCTTGAGATTTCAATTATACCAGATTTTAAAAATGGAGATGCGAATATATAAGATACCCAAAAACCAGTAAAATTTGATAAGCAAACTAAAGGAACTAATATTATTATAACTTTTATTGATTCCTTCTTTAAATTTAATATTCCGTGGAGTACAAAAGAAAAAATAATAAATGGCAAACAGAAAACTATTATATCCTTTATAAAAAGGCTGATTGCATATATATGTTCCTTGTATGCTGTTTGGATAATGTTACCACAAGTTAAAACTATTAAAAACAAACAAAGTACAAGGAATGGAAGATTTAATAATTTTCTAAGATTCATTTTGTTTTTACTTTTAGAAACTTCTTTTTACCAACTGATACTATTTTGTCAGATTCCAGTATTGTATCATAACTTGTAACAATATCTCCATCAATCTTTACACCTTTGCCGTCGATTAATCTTCTTGCTGCGCTTAAGCTTTGTGCAAGTCCAGATTCTTTTAAAAATTGATCGATTCTAGTTTCTTTAGCTGTTAAAAACTCTTCAGCACAATCAGTTAAATTTTCAGCAGCGAATAAGCTTTTTGCTTTTTCATTTATAGATTTTAAGTCTGCTTTTGGATGAACAAAACTTGTTATCGCATCTGCCAATACTATCTTTATTTGATTAATGTCTGAGGTTCCTACAAGAGCTTCATATCTATCAATTTCATCGACAGGAATATCTGTGAAAAGTTTTAATAGCTTTGTTACATCTCTGTCATCAACATTCCTCCAGTATTGCCAAAAGTCAAAATGTGATGTTAATTTTTCGTCAAGCCAAATCGCCCCTGCTTCGGTTTTTCCCATCTTTGTTCCGTTAGCTGTTGTTAAAAGAGGCATAGAAAATCCTACCGCTGTTTTGCCGGTTTTTCTTCTTATGAGATCAACGCCAGATATCATATTTGACCACTGATCAGCTCCTCCGATTTGAAGTTTGCAATCATGTTTTTCGAACAAATAGTAAAAATCATATGACTGTAAAAGCATGTAATTAAATTCAAGAAAACTTAGATGTTGTTGTCTTTCTAATCTATTTCTTACGCTATCCATTGAAAGCATTTTATTAACAGAAAACAACGGACCAAAATCTCTCAAAAATTCCATATAATTGATCTTAGAAATCCAATCGTCATTGTTTAGTAAAACTGCAGAATTTTTACAATTTTCAAAGTCAATCATTTCATACAATCTATTGTTCAACGCTTTTGAATTTTGAATAACTGTTGCATAATCAAGCATTTTTCGTTCTTTATCCTTCCATGTTGGATCTCCTATTTTGCTTGTTGCTCCTCCGCATATTATTATCGGCTTACATCCGCAGCTTTGTAGCTTTGTTACAAGTTTGATCCATAGAAGATGCCCTACATGAAAACTTGTAGCAGTAGGATCAAAACCAACATAAAAGGTTATATTTTCTGTAGAGGCAAATAGTTTGTCAAGTTCCATTAAATCTGTATATTGATAAATAAAACCCCTTGCATAAAGATCTGATAATACTGGTGAATTAAACTGAACATTTGAGTTTTTTTCGGTCATATTCTTTGATTGTTTACTTCATAACTACTTTTGTAGTTTACCAAAAATGACTTATTTTTTCTATATCGGATTATTCAAGACATTAACAGCATAGTTGACGATTATCTATAAGAAGACGCAAACATTATTAATAAGCTCTTTGGACATTGGTAAAATTGTATATATTGTTGCTGTTTATAGATCACCTTTCATAACATAAATTTATAGGTTGTTATTCAGTTATGCTAATTATATAACATATTGTCATTGTTGTTCCGCTTGAGTAGAGTTAGACGCAGTCTGCTTGTGTGCAATACGATGCTGACATTAAATAATATGTTATAGATATATCTTCGATAATGCTATTTCCTAGACGCAATTGATAATATCAGTTGCGAACTATCAATATAGCTATATATATTTTCAAAAAGGTTTAGGTTTCCGTACTATGTCAGTTAGATTAAGGAAGCTTATACATAATTTAATGCTAGTTATTGCATTTCGCATAAGCATGCGGTGGTAATGGCGCTTGGCGCCGCCTGCTATTACGATTGCTGTTGCATATGTCGCTTTGTGACGTACGGCAAATTTTATACTTATTTTACGCGTGTTTGTTATAAGTTTGACATATCAATAAGCATGCTGCCATTAATGTACTCTCAGAAGCTGGCTTAATGATGATAAATGTTATAGGATGCTTCTTTGTTCATAAGCCGGCCGCGGAAAATAGCGCTGGGAGCTGCCGGCTTAATATGTGGTTGGTTGCCTTCTTCGTTTGAGGTACTAATAAATTTGTGAGTATTCTATAGTTTCCTGGTGTAGTATAGCAATTATATAAATGAAGCTTTTATCTATAGTGATAGTTATTGCATTTCGCATAAGCAGGCGGCGCCCCGCGCCATTCCCGCCGCCTGCTTTAATATATTGTTATCATGATACCTTCCAGTATAAGCATTGTTGCTTAGATGCAATTGCGAACTATCAATATATAACTATATATATTTTCAAAAAGGTTTAGGTTTCCGTACTGCGGCTGGCTCACCTAACGGTGAATGTGGCTTATGTTTGTTGTTGGTAGTTGGACTGCATCTGATAATGTGATGGCCAATGCTGTTGTTTGCATCTTGCATGTTGTTATGATACAATGCGAACGATTTATTGTGTTTTGGTATTTCTTATGAAGTTTGTTAGGCATATGTTGTTTTTTGTTTCGATTGCGTTTTTAACTGGGTGTTCTGAAAATGCCGTTAACGACATACCTGAAGATCACAAGACAAGAAGTAGACACGAGTTTGGATCGCTTATAAGAGGAAATAATGCTCCACTAAAACATATTATGGATAAAAATAGTGACTCTGGGTTGCACATAATAAAGAATCAAAGTAACAGTACATCTCGTGAAAAAATGTGGGTTGCAGCAATCAATGCTTTAAAGGATCTTAACTTTGAAAAACTTGATAAAGAAAACGGTCTGATAGTTACTGAGTCAGCAAAAATTAAAGAATTCGATGAAACTCTACTATGCAATTATCAAATTAAAGTTATTGTAAGAAATAGCTCGTTTGATGTTACTGTAACTTCTGTTGAAGATTCAGCTATTCGCAATACGAAACATGCAGAAAATATCAAAAATAAGATTAGTTCTCTTATAAAATAAGAGTACCGTCAATCTATATTTTTTTTAATGACTCAAATTTTTGCAAGCATATAATTTGATGGGTTTTAGTATAAAAAACACCTATCAAATTTGCTAGAATCTTGTTAACATTTTATTGTGTTAGTCATGTTTTTAGGAGACATATTATGCAAATAAAGGTGTCTGGAAAAGGAATAGAGTTAGGGGATAGCCTTAGAGAATTTGTCGAAAAAGAAATTTCAAGTCTTACAGAAAAATATATTGGAGATAACATAGAGGCATCTATAATTATAAGCAAAGATAATAGGCTTTTTGATGTTGAGATTTTCTTGCACTTACATTACGGATTTGTAATAAAAGCTGACGGAAAGTCTGATGATCCATATCGGTCTGTAAGCTTTGCTTTAGAAAGGCTTGAGGAGCGCTTAAAAAAACATAAGAACAGAATACGAAATAAACATAGAAGAACCCAATGGTCAAATAACAGTATTAGTGCGACTAAATACATAGTGGAAAGAAAGAATACAAATGCAGATGAGGAACACCTAACAATTGCGGAGCAAGAAAGCTCAATACTTTGCCTTAGCGTTAGTGAGGCTGTAATGAAGTTAGATCTTGCCGATGTTCCTGTCGTTATGTTTAAAAATGCAGATTCAGGTCGCATAAATGTGGTATATAAAAGACCAGATGGGCATACAGGATGGATAGATTATAAAGAATGAGTCTTTACGTTTTAAAGTTTGGTGGATCTTCTGTCGCAACAACTGATCGAATAAAGCATATTGCGAGTATAGTTGCTGGATACATAAGAAAAAATCACAAGATTGTTGTTGTGACTTCTGCCAGACAAGGCGTTACGAATCAACTAATAGAATTGTCGAGAACATTTATAAATGATTTTTGTAACCGGGAGTATGATGCTATTATTAGTGTTGGCGAGCAAGTAGCCGCCGGTTTGTTGTCTCTAGCTCTTGCAAATATAAATATAAAAGCTCAATCGCTTTCTGCTTGGCAAATACCCATACATGTATCTGGTGAATTTTCAAATGCTACCATTAAGAATGTTGCAAAAGATAATATCCTCGGACTTTTAGAAAAAGGAGTAGTACCTGTCATAACTGGATTTCAGGGGATATCTGAAAATAATGACATAATGACTATAGGGCGAGGTGGATCTGATGCTACTGCCTGCGCGATTGCAAATGCTATAAGTGCTGACGAATGTTTTATATATACAGATGTAGCTGGAGTCTATACGGCTGATCCAAGGATTGTATTGAAGGCCAAAAGGCTTAAGAATATATCGTTTGACGATATGATTCTTCTTGCAGAAAATGGTGCAAAAGTTTTGCAAAAGCAATCTGTTTACATTGCAAAACAATACAATGTTAACTTGAGAGTATTATCAAGTTTTACAGATATTGGTTATACAAAGATAACGAATAATACATCATATCTCTCAAATAATTCTGATGTTGTCGGTATTGCTCATAATGCTGATGTATTTATAATCAAAACAAAACAACCTGTAAAAAACGAGAACATTATAAACATTGGCGATTACTTGTATGTTTGTCCGAAATCGCTAAGGTTTTGTCTTCCTAGCTGTCTTGGTGTGTCAGATTTTGAAGTAGATGATGATGTGTTTGCAATAACAATAGTGTCAAATAATGGCAAATATATAGCAAATCGACATAACGCAAAATATAAATATGGAACAAAAAAACTTGTGACCTTATTTGTGCCTTATATGAGTGGCCATAAGGTTTTGAATGAGTTGCATGATATTTATTTTGCAAACAACAGTTAGAACTGTTTGAAGTAGCTTAATCGGTGTCACTATCTTGTATTTGCAGCATAATCAGGCTAATTATAACATATTATCATTATTGCGTTTGCGGCTGGAGTGGGCGCTGTGTGCGGCTTGCTATTAATACTTGGTTGTTATGATGCCTTCCAATGTTAGCATTGTTGATTTGACGCAATTGATAGTATCAATGAACTATCAATATAATTACTATATATATTTCAAAAAGACTTAGGTTGCCATGTTGTTGCAATTATTACATCACTCACTATACATATCATTTACATTGTTATCTTAATTATTGTATGCTATAATATTAATAGAAGATACATTATAAAGAAAAAGAAAATGTTAGCTAACATAAAAAGATCATTATTATGTATAAGTGCTATAAGCTGTATGTCTTTATATGCATCTATTATAGAAGTAAATAATCCTATAAAAATAGGTAACTATAAAGGTAGTAATACTAAGGTAGCAACAGATCTAACTAATACAGATTATAACTATTGGAAAGATAGTAATACATATGTGTTTAATGCTACTGGAATATATTGGAAAACTACTACAGTAACTATTGATGAAGATTATACATTAAAGTTAATAACAAACTATACTAATGATTATTATTATTATGTATTATACTGTAAGAATACATTTACTAACAATGGTAATGTTATAATAGATAACTATAGTGCATTAGGTCTTAATAATAATTATACTAGTAATAATTATGGTACTATAGATATTATTAATGGAGTATTAG
>JAFUQI010000011.1 GCA_017481035.1 Alphaproteobacteria bacterium
ATATAGATAGTAATATAAACGTATATGGTAGAGTTATATTCAATACTCCTGTTAAAGGTAATGGTAGTATTACTATACATCCAGGAGGATCTTATAGATGTTCTAAACCTATAGGTATTAAGGTTATTAATAAAGGAGGTAAGATAGTGTTTAAGTAAGAGAAAGCCTATAAAGGGTTAGTTATCATTATTGCTAGTCACTTCTTTTACCTTTGTTGCTATATCCTTTAACGTAAATGGTTTTTGCAGGAAATGAATAGATGCGTTCTTGCTAAGATCGCGTCTAAATGTGTCTTCTGAATACCCTGATATAAATATAGTTTTAAATTTGTTTCCAAGTTTTTCTCTTAGCATTTTGTTTAAAGTTGGGCCGTCTATCTTTGGCATAATGACGTCAGATATTAGTATGTCAAAATTTTTATTCTTTATTGTGTCTATAGCTTCTTCTGCGGATGACGCCTCTATAACTTTATAACCTTTATCTCTAAGCGCTCTTGCTGTAAACATTCGAACTGCCTCTTCGTCTTCGACTAGCAGTATTGTCTCTGTCCCGCTTAAGTCCAATGTTTCTGCATGCGCTTTAATAGAGTCATCTGTATCTTGGCCGTTATATCTTGGAAGATAGATTTTGAATGTAGTTCCTTTTCCAATTTCACTGATAACGTCTATATATCCACCAGTTTGTTTTATGATGCCATAAACACTTGACAACCCCAACCCAGTGCCAGATCCAGATGATATTTCTTGTTTGTTTGTGTTAGTCTTTGTCGAATAAAAAGGTTCAAAAATTTTAGCAAGCTTATCCTTTGAAATTCCGCAACCTGTGTCTGAAAATTCTATCAAAACGTAATCTCCCTTTTCAGCTGTATCGCATGTACATCTAAATGGGCTATCTGCGAAGTAGTTTTTTGTTCGTATTGTTATCTTGCCTGTACCTTTTATTGCATCGCGAGCATTAACAGCCAAATTAACTATAACCTGATCGAATTGCGAACCATCAAGTTTTACTGGCCAAATATCTCTGCCATGTATTATTTCTAGTTCTATATCAATCCCAATAAGCCTTCTTAAAAGTGAGGATATGTCGATTAACATGTCTGTTATAAAGACTGTTTTTGGTTTTAAATTTTGCTGTTTTGAAAATGCTAAAAGTTGTTTAACTAAGTTTGCTGCTCTACCGGCATTTTGCTTGATTTGCACTATATCTCCATATGCTGAATCATTTCGTGTATAACGTTGAAGCAACAGGTCGCAATATCCTATCATTGCGGTTAAAAGGTTGTTAAAATCGTGCGCAATTCCGCCAGCTAACTGTCCTATAGCTTGCATTCTTTGAGATTGAGAGAGTTGCTGATTTCCTATTTCTTGCGTGTTTTTCTTAATTAATTGAATAAGTATTTTCCCATTGCTATTCGGAATCTTGCTAATGTATGCGCTTGCAATTATATCGCTGTTATCTATACAAATATCTACAGGTTCTACGGATGAGTTTGCAGACAGCCTTTCAATTGTTTTTTTTAAGCTATCCGCTTGATTTGATTTTATGATATTGAATATATTTTTGTTGTCTTTAGTCTTTTCAACTATCGACTTAAAAGCATGATTATAATTCAATATATTTCCTGACTCTTCAGTGATTATATAAGGTATTTGTGAATACGAAAACGCTTGTGATTCAAAGTTTTGTTTTTCTAATTTTTTATCTTGTTTTATGTTAGCAAATATATCATCCTTCACTATTATCCAAGTTTGAATCTGAGAAGAAAGTGACTCTGGAGCTCTTACTATTGTTACATCAAACTCTGCAGAAAACTTTGGTTTAAGTGTGGCCCTAACATTATCTAAATACCGATTTTCTAAATTAAACTTTTCTATAAAGTTATTTATATTTTCTCCATTTAACCTATCTTTACTAACATGAACCATATTCGCAAAACTGTTATTTGCATTCACTATTTCTCCGCTTGAATTAATGTGAAAAATAGCAAAAGGAAATTTCGCAAAAAATGTTTCAAGTCTTTCGCAATTTTTTAGATCTTTGTTTATTAAATCTATATGTTTTGTTATATCGTACAAAGAAACTACCGTCCATGTTTCATCGTCTGAATTTACTATCTGTGTTGCAGCGCTCCATCTCTTAAGGCCATTGTTCAACCCAGAGCCAGCACCATCAAGTAAAACCTTTGTATTCCTATTTAAATTAAATGATTTGTAAAGCATCTTTAGATCTTGCGAAGAATTTATGCGGTTACTTATATACTTAAAAAAATCGGCTTTGTCGCGATAACTTGAATGGTTTGTTGCAAATACTAATTCGCCAAACTCATCAAATGCAGCTATCTCTTGATTTTTTGACAATGCCTTTGAAATAGCTCTTATAACTTTAATATAATACTCGTTGTCATTAGCTGCTTTTGTTAATTTTATGCACTTGATCGAAAGATATGCAATAATAATACAGAGTAAAGTTATCCAAAAATATGAAGAATATATCAATGCTGTTACTGAAAATTGCTTCCAAAAATCATCAAATAACTGAAACACAACAAACGCTGCATAAACCAACAACCTAATTTTATTCTACTGTAAAGATAGTTATAAAAACAAAGCATTTTATTAGCTTTGGCTTGTATGTTTTATATCGCAAACAAACTTCCTAACTCCATGTAAACGATAGCTTCTCTTACTTAAAACTAATACTACCTCATTTATTAACAGCTAAAAATGTTTATATTAAAGTATGCGTATATTATCTATCCATTTTTGATGTAAGAACAGTGGATATGTATATGTGATTCATAAATTGTTATTAACTTTCTTGTTGAATGGACGTTATGGTAATGTTCTAGCTGTTTTGTGTTTTTTTTATTTGAAAATTGAATAGCAACTAAAGCAAAAATTATATTAAAATAAAATTGTTGGTTGTATGTTAAGTATCTGATAGTGATTAATGAGCATATATTACTAACAAGCCTTCTCATGTTTTTTATAGGTATCGTAGGATGTATAATTTGTGTTGGTGTTTTGAGAAAGCTAATAGCTATAGAGATTACGTTTTTATCTTCTGTGATTAATTTTTTATATTTTTCGCAATGGGAAAAGATTACGATAGGCCATTTCTCTGCGGTTATTATAATTATGCTTAGTCATATTTATTTAGCTGTTATATTCTTTGCATCAAGGACCATTGCAAAGTGATTAGATTAATTGCAATTTTTGTTCTTTTATTTTCAGGATTGATTGCAAGTTATGCACGACTATATAGAATAGGGAAATACGACTCTATAATTTCTGGAATGTTATTTTTCGTTGGATTAAGTAAAGTTGATTATTTCTTAGATTACAACTGGATAAAAATATACGATATAGATTTTAATGTAAATTTAACTTTCAATAAACTAAATACTTTTATATGTTTTGTTGTTTCTTTTATATTGTGTGTCTTATATTTTGCTAGAAAAATCGAAGAGAACGACAAGTTTATATGTCGTAAATTTTTTTGGCTGAACGTATTTGTTTTCTTTTTATGTATTGCAGTTTGTTCATCTAATCTTTTTCAGTTTTTCGTTGCCTTTGAAATGATTGGACTTATATCAACGATTATCGTTGGTATGGAAAGTGGCGCTGCAATACAGTCGTCAAAGGTATTTGCTTTTAGCAAGACTTCAAGCTTTCTTTTTCTTCTTGGTATCATAATTATTGGTATTAGGTCTGGGAGTTTCGATATTCGTTATATAAAAGAAACAGGCATTTCTGAATATATTCTGCTAATTGCTTTAATGTTAAAGGGAGCCATTTTCCCATTTTCATCTTGGCTTATCGATGCAACAAAGGCAAATATTTTCGCTTCAATATTGATACATGCTGGAACAATCGTTGGTCTTCAAATAATTTTTATACATAACTTTGGAGCTAACCTAAAGTTTTCTGCATTTACATATGGTATTATGGCCGCATTTGGTTTGATCACAGCTATCTTAATGGGCTTTAGAGCAACTATGTTTAATAATATAAAAAAAATTATAGCTTGCTTGACTGCTTCATCATCTGGAGTGATGTTTTTTGCATGTGGGATAGGATTGAGTCATATAGCTTTGCTTTACTTCTTATGCCATGCACTTTATAAGGCGCTTTTATTCTTAAGCTTCGCATATCTTATTGCTGCTATGTGTGGGGAAAAGAATATATTGCGCATGGGTGGGCTTAATCGTGTTACAAAAAATATTTGTAATGTAATTTGGGTATCTTTCTTTTTGTCAGTTGGACTTCCGCTTACACCAAGTTTTTTTGCTAAAGTTCCTTTGTGTGGTGAAATACAAGTTATAGGAAAAGGTTTTTTGTTGACATCAGTATGGCTTATAAATATAATTACAAATTTTGCTATATTTAGGATGATAGCATTATCCATGTATGGCAATGTTCGTTCTGATGACATGGTTGTCTCGAGGGCTTCGAATTCAAATAACTGGAATCTTGCTCCGTTATGGGTAATAGTTATCGCTTCTGTCGCATGTTCAATATATGCTTGGAACATATATGGATTAGATGACGTTATCGCGAGCCAAGGTATTGTTAGGTTTAGAAATGTTACAAATTACTTTTATGAAAGCATTCATGAGATAATACAGTTAGCGATAGGTGGTATTGCCTTTATTTTTAGTTTTAGGTTTTTGAAGGAAAATAGACGTAGAAACTATAATTTTTTATCGTTGCCTTTTCGTATGTTTGCGTTTCTTTGGCTAAAAACAAAATCACTTTTTATTGATGTTTTACGAAAAATTAATGATTTAAATGTAAATGTTTCATTGTTTTGCAATAGCATTTTTATAAAAAAAATATATCGATCAAATATGTTTTTGTGTCGTTATGATATATCAGATGTTGCAAACCAAGTAACATTATTTTTGTTTGGGGTTGCCTTTGTTTCTATATTTATTTTGATACTTGGATAGAAAAATGCTTTTTGGATTGCCGTTAACTATAGTCGAAATATTGTTGCCACTCATTGGAGTTATAGCTCTAATGATACCTAAAAAGCATGAGACTGATAACATGAAAAACGTTTCATTAAGTGTAACGTCCGTTAACTTTATTCTTGCATTAATTGGTTATTATATATTTAAAACAAGTCCTACTAACGAATATATTAAAGATGTCGTAATTGGAAATAGCGGTAGATTTAATATTTATCTTGGCATTGACTCTTTTGCTTCGATAATGGTTATAACTGTAACGTTTGTATGTTTTTTAACAATATTATGGTCTGCGCGAAGCAAGATACTAGAATTCAGAATTCATTTTGTTTCTCTTCTAATCTTTGAGGCTCTGAGTGTAGGTGCCTTTTATTCGCAAAATATATTTATACTATTTTCGTTTGTTGAAGCGACAATATTACCAATGTATATCATGATGTTAGGTCGATCAAGGTTTTATGGTGAGCCTATATTCAAATACCTTATTTATACGTTAGTTAGCTCTCTCATTATATTGATATCAATTATAATGATATTCAATAATACAGGGGCGTTTTTAGTTAGCGATATTTGGCATAAGGGTGTAACTGACAAGTTTGCTTTATTGTTGCTTTTGCTAGGAGTCGCTATTAAGCTACCAGTTTGGCCGTTTTATCATTGGTTGCCTGTTGTTCATGGTGGTTCAAGTACTGTATGCTCTATTTTGCTTGCTTCTGTTATCTTAAAATTTCCGGCAATTTATCTTGTTAGATTTCTGGATGCCTTGCGTCACTGTATTTTTCAAAACTATATTTATATAATTAGTGCTGTCTTAGCATTATCTATTTGTTTCGCAGTAGTTCAATTGTATTATGAAAATAATTTAAAAAAGAAGATATCTTATTTTTCTGTTATTCATTTGAACTTGTATTTTTTTCTTTTACTTTCAGAGGGTGGGCAAAGCTATTTTGTTTACTCAATATCAAGCCATAGCGCTGTTATGGCGTTGATGTTTTTTGTATGTGATTTATTGTATTCATCATTTAAAACATATGACGTTGATTCTATAAAAAATATGAACACAAAATTATTTAATTACAAAGCGCTATTTTTGTTTTCGGTTTGTTCTCTGATATCAGTTCCATTTACGTGCGGATTTATAGGGGAAGTCGCATCTATTATGAGTATTGTTATGTTGTCAAATATTTTTACAATCATAATAGCTATGTGCTTGGTATGTGCAGCGTGTCATATAATTCGTACATATTACTTAATGTTTTGTCATGACATAAATACTGATAACGCCTGTTGTTTGATAAAGTTAGATTTGTATAAAGTATTTGTATTGTTTTTAATAATTGGAATAATTATATTGCTTGGTATTTACCCTGGTTGGATTATTATTTGATGTTATGCAATGTGCATGATGCTTGGTAAAAAGATTGGTAAAAAGCAGCAAGCTTGCTTGCTGCTTAGATCATTATTTTTTTAATGAGATTAGAACAGCTTGTTTTCCGCACGTTTTTAGTATTGTGTACATAATTGTTCTGATTGTTTTTTCCTTATATGTGTCGCATGAGTAGTGATAACCTATTATGACTTCATTTTCATTTAAGTTATCTATGACTTGTTTTGTTAGTTCTATTTGTGTTGCATACTCTGGAAGTAACTCTACTTGGTTTGCATAATTTATAAATGAATTTGTTAAGTGGTATACATATTTTGTAAATTTATCGTATGTCGTTTCTTTTAAAAAAAATTGTTCATTCAAGTTTGTTAATTGGTTTTTAATGTAAATCTTCGTTTTTTCGAATATATCTTCTGGATAGAGTTCTTTGATTCTGTTTTGTGAAAAATTTATATCTGCGTATGATTTGACTTCTGACGTTATGTCTTTTATGTTTTTTGGTATTTTGTACGTCTTTGAGTCAAAATATCCTGACTTTTCAGTTATACATTGGTTTTCTGTAGCTGCTGTTAACGTTATACAAAATGAAGCGGCTAAAAATAATCTATACAATATGTTCATTGGATTTGCATATCAATTTTATCATACATAAATATGTTACTTTGTTTTTAGGCTATCTTGTTTAAAAAAGTTAATAGCAATGAAAAAATATTATTTTTTATGATACGTTTTGATTTCTTTTTGTTTGTTTGTAGATATACGTAAAACTTTATATTGGTCGCAATTGATAACATATCAATTGCGAACTATCAATATAGCTATATATATTTCAAAAAGGCTTAGGTTGCCATACTATGGCCATTATATCAATGAAGCTTTACTATATGTCAATGTTCACTTACATAATGTTATATCAGGGATAAAGGATGTGGCACTGCCACCCTTTTTTCAAAAAATATAGTAGTAGTTTTATGTGGTTGCCGTGCTACGGCTGGTTTCACTTACGTGGAAGGTGGTTTTGTTAGGTAGTTAATAAAATCAGTTCCTTGTGGTATGTGTTTAAAAATACTTCGATTTTTATCTATCAAAAAATTTTGCAAGTTTTTCCTTCGTAAGTTCAACGAAACTAGGTCTGTGATGATTACACTGATGAATAGTCTCGTTTGTTCCCATTTCTTTTATTAATTCCTTCATTTCTTCTATAGACAACTTTTTTCCAAATCGTATGCTATTATGGCAGGCTTTTGTTGCTATTTTTTTTTTAATGTAATCTATTGTTGAGATTGATTCACAAGAATTTTCGTCACTTAAAATATCGTTCAAAAAAGTTAACGCTTCAGAATCATTTAAGATTGTAGGGATCGCTGAGATAATTAATGAATTTTGAACTAATTCAACAACAAATCCAACACTATTTATCAAATCTAGAACCTCATTTGCTTTTTGCAATTCACTTTGATCTAAATCAATTATTTCTGGTTTAATTAAAAACTGTTTGTTATCTTTTTTTAAATTTTTAATTATTTTGTTTTGAGTTATTTTTTCATGAACTGCATGTTGGTCAATTATCATTATTCCGTTCTTTGTTTCGCTAAGTATGTATGAATCAAAAAGTTGAGCTATCGGCTCGCCAAAAAAATCAGATTCTGACTCTTCTTCAATAACTATCTGTGATGTTTGCTTTAATGATTCTATAGTTTTCGGAGCATTTGTTATCCGAATTGGCGAAGTATTCTCGATGTTATTTGTGTTGTTAGTTTCTTCTGTGATGCGGCTATCAATTGTTTGGACCTTTTGCATTTGCACTTTTGGAAAATTTACAATTTTATCTATATCAAAAGACAACGATATTCTATCGAACTGCTTTGCGTTTTTTTGTATACAATCAGTTAAAAATTTTTGAACTGAAGATTGATCTCTAAATCTAATGTGAGATTTAGTAGGAGATACGTTAACGTCAACATAAAATGGATCAATATCTACAAACAGTAATGCGACAGGAAACCTTCCGCTTGGAATAAGATCTTTATAGCCATTTCTTAATGCCGCAGAAATAAACTTATCCTGAATTATGCGGTTATTTACAAATATTTTCTGGTAACTTTGTGAATACTTACTTTCTGAAGGATGAAAAAGGTATCCTCTAACCGATATGTTTTCATATTCATCACAAAATTTTATAGCTTTTCCAATCATATGTTTTCCAAAAACTTTTGTCGCTCTTTCATCGATTGTGTTGCCATCAAATAATACGTATTCATCTCCAAATGTAACTTTAAAGTTTATTGCAACCTGTGTAAGTGATAGGTTCTCTATCAATGATATGCAGTTTCTTTGTTCTACGGTGTCAGATTTTAAAAATTTTAATCTTGCTGGCAATTTATAGAATAAATTTTTAATAGTTACCTTCGTGCCATTTGAAATGATAGAAGGTGTCATTTGCTGTTTTTCTGAAAAACTTACATTCAAAGCGAAACCTCTTGATTCGATTATAAAATCGCTAACAGATGCAATTGACGGAATAGCCTCTCCTCTAAATCCATAGCTTTGAATTTCAAATAGGTTTGCCCCTGATAGTTTTGAGGTAGCATGTCGCATAACACACATCTCTAAATCCTCTTTTGACATGCCTATGCCATCATCACATACAACAATCTTTGATTTTCCTCCGTTTTGAAGAAATATATTTATATTCTTTGCATCTGCATCTATAGAATTTTCAACGATTTCCTTTAAAGCAAATGATGGCCCTTCTACTATCTCACCTGCTGCTATCTGGTTTATTATATTATCTTTTAATATTTTGATTTTTCTCATAAATCCATATCAAAAGCAATTAATCTCCGCATTATACCACAATTTTGTCTTTCATTGCGATAAAGCTATGTTTTAGTATTAACAATAATATAGTCAACCAAAACAAGTAGAATCATTATAGTTATCCTACTTATAACATATTGTTGTTCTTTTGCGCATAAGCTGGCAGCTGAAATGGTGCGTGGCGCTGTCTGCTAAAATATAGCCTTATGCTGATACGTATCAAGTATTATACTTATATCAAGTCGCATAACATATAATGGATGTGTTATCATACTACAGCTGGTTTCACTTTTGTGGAAGATGGCTTAGCTGTGTCGCTTGTATCTAATGTTGATACTACGTAGAGTTGTTAGATAACAGCTTTCATCCATGTTATCATTGCCTCTACAGCTTGTATTAATAATTAAAAATGATAAAGGACAACGCAAACATATATGTAAGGGATGTAATAAGCTAAAGTAGAATAAAGCGTAAAGTGTTCCGAATAAGAACAAGCAACAACGTTATACCTAGAAAGATAGCAAGGATTATTAGCAAGTGATCTAGCAAAGAAAACAGATATCAAACTATAGTTCTTTAGATTAAGCAGGCATAGAGGAAGGCAATTGAAGGCTTAACTATAGATCTGTACTTAGAAGTTGTTTAGTTAGATTGCATAGACAAACTAAATACTATAGTAACATATGTATATGTTATAGTTATCTATAGCACTTCTTTGACGTGTATTGTATTAAGATTGGTTGCTAATGTCTATGTTTTTAATTGTTTTTCAAACAACACATGCTAATCGTTACCATCCTGTATAAAATACTAATTGTTGTCAGGACTAAAAAGAAAATATCTAAAATCATAATGACGTTTAAATACTTTGCCACAAGACGCGCCAAAGGCTTTGATTACTTTGGCGCTAAGGCTTTTGTTATCCCAATTAAAAACCAACGTCACTTGTACTCGGTTGGGGTTGAGTTGTTTCTATCGATGGCATCTGTTGTGTTTGTATATTCATGTTATTTTGCTCTGTAGGCATTTTATCTTGACTATGCGATCCGAATGGCATTCCGTTTCCATAATTACCAGTTCTTTTTGGCATAAAACGTATTTGTAATTTCCGATTTTTTGCTTTTGGATGCTGTTGCTTCCATTCTTCTAATTTTCGTGCTGCCAAATCCTTTAACTTATTAACCAGGTCTGGTGATATGTTATTGCCTGAAAGGCTTATTCTATTTAGTCTACAGATGCCATTTCTCTCGATTGCGTTACCGATTGTATTAACGCTGTCGTCAGTTATGTTTGTTTCAGATAAACTTAAAGTGTGTATATGTTTTATCTTGTCGCCAGAAAAAAGCATCCTAACAACATTATCATCAACTGATTTATTGTGAGATAAGTTTAGTATAACATTTTTTCCGTCATTGATAAAAAGGTTCATTAATTCTTCGATGAGAGCTGCGGAAACTTCAGTTTGTGCAAGATTGACGTAAATATTATTAGATTTTGTTCCATAAGAATTTGTATCTTTTATAGTTTTGTAATAATTTAAAATTGTTTCTCTTCCTTTTTCAGCAAAGTCAACAACTTTACTCATATCTATAATCATTAGTCTTTCATCTAACATTCTTTTAAGAGCCATATCGCATGTTCTTTGCATTTGTCCTGGGCTTTGTCCTTGTTCTGGTCCAGGATGTAATTCTGACAATGAGTTGTTTCCGTCTAGTTTGGATATTATTTCGCTTGCGGTTGAATTAGAATCTATAGCTTTGTCTTGTAACCCTGGGGTTGTATTATTCCCTTCATTATATCCATATGATCCTACTTGTTCGTTTTGTTTGTTTTCAAATATATTTCCTTCATTCTCGTTAAGAAGAGCATCCGCTTCGTTTAAAACTTTTTGAAACTCACTATTCTGAAAATCTTCTGATAAAGCAAATTCTGTATGGATAAAATAAGCGCAAACACAACTTAGTAATAAAATATTCTTTTTCATTTTTATACGACATAAAATCGCCCTCTAATTATATTATATATAACAATATATTAAAAAAACGTTAACAATATAAAAAAAGTGATAAAAAACAAAAAAATACTTCGAATTTATATAATTAACCAAACTATTTCTGAATTAATTGAAATAGCTCGGTTGCATCTCTTTTCTACTCATTAGGTAATATACTTGACGGATCAATAGCCTTGCGTCCAGGTCCTTTAAGATCGTTTATTTCAAAATAAAGCTGTGTATCTTTTGCAATCGTGCCACTTTTCCCAACTGATCCTATAATTTGTCCTTGTGTTACTTTTTGTCCTGTCTTAACTTTTATATCTGCAAGGCATGCATATATCGACATAGTTTTTTTAGAAGTATGTCTAATTACAATTGTTTTTCCATATGCTGCGGCTTCTCCGCTTGGTACTCCTGCAATCATGACTATTCCATCAGTTATTGCTTTAACTGGAGTTCCGTGAGAACTTGAAATTATTATCCCGCCATCAACATTATTTTCTCCAAACTTCTGTGTTATCTTTGTCCTTCCACCTTCGACTGGCCAAACATAATCTGTATGTTTTTCCTCTGATTTTGTTTGAAGGTTATTCTCATGTTCTTTTTCCTGAATATCGTCTATAGTCTTGTCGTCTTGATCTTCTTTGTTTTCGTCCTGTAATTCTTTAATGCTTTCTTGTGGTTCTTTTTCGGCTCTTGGGATTATAACAAGGCGTTGTCCTTCATACAGATAATATGGAGGTTCTAATTTGTTTATCGATATTAGTTCTGCTCTAGTCATACCGTATTGTGTTGCTATAGAGGCGATGCTATCGCCTTCCGTAACTTTGTGATAAGGAATGATTCTCTTTACTTGAACTACTTCTGGAGCTGGAGCTTTTTCGCTTGTACAAGCAGAAATTATTATAGCTATAGAGCATAACGTTACTAGTTTTTTTATGTTGTTCATGAAAACAAATCTCCTAAAACACTCATCTCAGATCTTGCTGTCATATTTACAGAAAGCGGGGTAATTGATACATATTTATGATACACAGCACCAAGGTCTGTTCCTATATCTCGTTCGTCATCTTTTTTTCTATATTCTGCTGGGCCTATCCAATAATATGGTATTCCTCTTGGATCGACCGATTGAATCACATGGTCATCAATAGTTCTTGTTCCTTGGGTAGTTACTCGTATACCTTTGACTTCTTCAACCTTGCATGCTGGGAAGTTTATATTTAACAAAATCCCTTTTGGGAATCTGTATTTTTCTGTGATAACTTTTAAGGCGACTGGCGCATATGTTCTAGCCACTTCCCAATCGATTTCCCCGTTATTATCAATTTTCTGACTAAAAGCTATCGCTGGAATATCAAACAATGCTGCCTCCATTGCTGCAGCTACCGTGCCTGAATATGATATATCATCAGAAAGGTTTGCGTCATTATTTATTCCGGAAAACACGAAATCTGGTTTATCTTTCATTAAGTGACGCAAGGCCATAACAACGCTATCAGTCGGAGTTCCATTAACGGAGAAATGATGGTCATCATACTCATTAATTCTTAATGGAGTCATCATAGTTAAAGAATGTCCAGCTCCACTCATATTTGAACTTGGAGCAGAAACAAATACCTCACTCCCAATTTTTTTAGCTATTTCTTCGAGTAATAATATGCCAGGTTTTCCAAAACCGTCATCATTACTAATTAAAATTCTCATTATTGTAACTCCCTAGATAAGTATTGAACTATAAGGTTTAATCTTAAACGTCCCTGATAGCTTAAGGTCATAACATCTCCGTCTATAATTATATATGAATTTTCAATAAGTTTTTCTAATTTATTTTTAAGACCATAATATTTTTGTATCTTTTCATCAATATCTGATATCTTGATGCCATGAGTTGTTCTTAGGCCCATAATAAGTCTTTCCTTATATTCGGCAAATTTATCCAATGGTTCGCACTCAAATACTGGATGTTTTGACCATGTAAGCCAAAGTGAATTATTTGCTATTTGTTCTATCGCGATTTTGCAACCATTCTTTGTTATTCTAGAATGTGCACTCGGTCCAACAGCATAATAATCTTCATAGTTCCAGTAGGACATGTTGTGCCGTGAATAATATGTTGGCAAAGTCTCATTATTTGTTCTGCTTTTTGCAAAGTTTGAAACTTCATACTGATTAAAATTATATTTATTTGCTATACGACATGTCTCTTCAAAAAATTCTGAAGTTTCGTTTTGCTTTGGCAATATACCGCTATCTATCTTTTTACAAATTGGCGTATTATCTTCAACTATAAGTTCATATAATGATAGATGTTTAACTGGCAGTTTACATATTTGATGCAGCTCATCTTGCCAATCTGGAAGTGTTTGTCCTGGTCTATTATATATAAAATCAGCCGATACATTATCAAAAACTTCTGATGCTTCATGTATACACTTTATAGCTTCATTGCTAGTATGTATGCGTCCTAATATTTTTAGTGATTCATCCACCAAAGATTGCACGCCAATAGAGAGTCTATTCACTCCAGCATCTTTATAGTCTTTTAACTTGTTGCAATTGATTGTTCCAGGATTTGCTTCTATCGTTATCTCAGCTTGTTTGCAAACTTTAAAATACTTGTCTATATAACAAAGTATGTCAGCAACAAAATAAGATGGCACAAGAGAAGGGGTTCCTCCTCCAAAATAAATGCTCGTTATTTCTTCGTTATTATAGAACTCTTCCAAATGTTTTTTTAAGACTCTTTCATAAGCGCTAAGCCATAAATTTAAATCTAGATCTTTTGGGCAAGTAACGCTGTAGAAAGAGCAATAGTCGCATTTCTTTAAACAAAATGGCCAATGTATATATATCGTGCTCACAAGCGTTCTGCTATCTGAATTGCATTAAGCGCCGCTCCTTTTCTTAAGTTATCTGCAACACACCAAAAGCTTATTGTATTTTTTTTATCTGGATGTATTCTTAGTCTGCTTACTAGGACAGCATCTTTTCCAGCAGAATCTATAGGTGTTGCAAAAACGTAATTATCTGGATCGTCTATAACCTTTAAGCCTTTAAAGTTTGATAAAGCTTCGTAAGCTTTTTTTATGTTTAGATCGCTCCTAAAGGTTGCAGTCACAGAGCATGCATGACCTATCAGAACAGGCACCCTAACGCACGTAGCACTTATAGTTATATCTGGAAGTTCTAGTATCTTTCTTGTTTCGTTCATCATCTTTAATTCTTCCTTTGTATATCCGTTTTCTGAGAATGTATCGATTTGAGGAATAACGTTAAATGCTATTTGTTTCTTAAAATGGTTAGGCTCTATATCTTTGTTAGATAACACTTTTGGCGTTTGTTCTAATAATTCATCGATTCCTTTTTGCCCTGCACCAGCAACTGCCTGATATGTTGAAACTACAACTTCTTCTAAAATGAATTCATCATGCAACGACTTTAGAGGCATTACCATTTGTATAGTTGAACAGTTTGGATTTGAAATAATCTTTGAATTATAACGAGATAGGCTGCTGATATTAATCTCAGGAACGATTAAAGGTATATCGTTATGCATTCTAAAATAAGATGTATTGTCAATCACGATACACCCATTATCTGATGCAATTGGCGCATATTGTTTTGAAACTTCTCCACCAGCTGAAAATAACGCAATGTCATATTTTGAAAAATCAACATTACATACATTTTGAACAGTTAATGTATGATTCATATAATTAATTTGTTTTCCTTCGGATTTTGAAGATGCTGCAATGGCAATGTTTTTATAAGGTATATTTCGTTCATCTAATATAGAAAGCATCTCATTTCCAACACGACCAGTCGCTCCTACTATAATAATTTTTTTGTTATTCATTAATCATGCGTAACATACAGTACTAACATACATTTATATCATACAAAGATAATATGTCTCAATGTTTGAAGTATTGTTGCGCTGACAACAACCTTAATCTCATAAATAGTAATTGCGTAATAATATCAATTACGAACTCCAATATATTTTTCAAAAAGGCTTATGTTGCCATACTGTGTCAGTTAGATTAAGGAAGCTTATATATAATTTAATGCTAGTTATTAGTGGGAAGCGCAAGCATGCGGCTGGAATGGCGCTGGGAGCTGCCTGCTATTACGATTGCGGTTGTATATGTTGCTTTATGACGTACGGCAAAATTTATATTTATTTTGTGCGTATTTGTTATAAGTTTGACATATCAATAAGCGTGCTGATCTTAGTGTACGCTTAAAAGCTGGCTTAATGTTGCTAATGTGTGCCGCGTTTTGTATTTAATGATAATAAAATGTTATAGGATGCTTCTTTTCATAAGCCGGCCGCGGAAAATACGCTGAGAGCTGCGGGCTTAATATAGGGCTGGTTATTTTGTTTCGTTTGAGATACTACGAAATTTATGAGTATTCTATAGTTTCCTGGTGCAGTGGCGGAGCCAGGATATTTATATCATGGCTCCGCCACCTATTGGACACAATTGATATTATCAATTGCGGAAAATTAACATAATTATATATATCAAATTGGCTTATGTGGTATAGCTATTATATCAATGAAGATCATATGTAATAACTCTTGTTTATTGTTGTGCATAAGCAGGCGGCGGGAATGGCGCGGGGCGCCGC
>JAFUQI010000012.1 GCA_017481035.1 Alphaproteobacteria bacterium
ATACTTCTCCTATATTGCCCCCCCCAGTATAGCTAAGTATAATAATACTTTATATTTATTAATTATTTTAAACATATCTATGTCCTCATAAAAATATTCTTATATACATATGATAACAGATAAAAGTTAACAGAAGGTTAACGCAATAAAATAATTATGTATAAGCTTAACGTTTGATACATATCAGTATAAGACAATATTTAAAGCAGGCAGTGGGAATGGATCTGGACGCAGCACGCTTGTGTTCAAAGTAATGACTATCAAGGTGCAACGCAACTACAATATGTTGTAATTAATATTACTATATGTTTTTAAAAATGCACAGAAAATGTGTTTTGTAATGGCATGTACTGTTAACGCACTTTAACTAATGCAAGCCCTACGATGGCAAGGACTATTGATATTATCCAAAATCTAAAGACGACTGTTGATTCGGCAAGTCCTTTCTTTTCAAAGTGATGATGAATTGGCGCCATAAGAAATACTCGCTTTTTTGTAAGCTTGTACGACATCACCTGTACTATAACTGAAAGCGTTTCAATAACAAATATTCCGCCTATTACAACATATATGAATTCATGTTTTGAAATTATAGATATAAAACCTAATACTCCACCTATAGCTACAGAGCCAGTATCTCCCATAAAAATTTTTGCAGGAGGAGCGTTAAACCACATAAAACCGAGGCTTGCTCCAACAAGCGAACTTAAAAATATACAAACTTCTTCTAAACCAGGAATGTAAGCCATATGCAAATAATCAGAGAATATAACATTTCCAGCTAGATAACTTATAATTGCAAAGCTAATTGACGTTGTTATAACTGGTCCTATAACAAGCCCATCAAGACCATCCGTTAAATTAACAGCATTTGAGCTTCCAACCATCACAAATACAGACCACACAAGAAAGAGTACCCCTAGGTCAATCTCAAAGTTTTTGAATAAAGGAATAAAAACCTTTGTGATATTTGGTTGATCGGTCAGTTTTATAAAAACCAATACACATGCTACAGATATCAGGCTCTGCATAATAAGTTTTTTTTTGCCAGATAGTCCGTGATAATCTTGCTTCGATACCTTCTTATAGTCATCAAATGCGCCTATCATACCAAAAGACGCAAAGACCAATAATGACAAAATAAGTTTTTCATTTGTCAAGTCACCAAATAAGACAGAGCTAATTATTGTTGCAGATATTATTAAAAGCCCGCCCATCGTTGGAGTGCCTTGTTTTGTATCTATGTGGTTTTGTGGGCCATCATCTCGGATCGGTTGTCCATTTTTTTGAAATTTTTTTATAAAATTTATAAATTTTGATCCTGTTAGTACCATAGCAAAAAAAGCAACCAAAAAAGCACACATAGATCGTACAGTCACGTATTGAAACACGTTAAAACAACTGAGGCTACTTGATAATTGCTTATATATCAGATTGTAAAACATTTATGTAATCTATAATTTTATTAAGCCCTATGCTATTAGAGCCCTTCAGCAAAACGACTGAATCATTGTCTATCATTTTGTATATTTTTTCCATAACTAATTTATTTATCGATTCAAAACATTCTGTACAATCCATTGTTTGCCAAAGATGTTTGTCTCCAATAAATATAACTTTATCCAAATTAGATGTCCTTATTTTTTCTGCGATTAATTTGTGATATGAGACTTCACTGTTTCCAAGTTCTTTCATTTGCCCGATAACAGCTATCTTAGAAGTGCTATCGTATAGACTTAACCTTTCAATTGAAGAAAGCATAGATTGGGGACTGGCGTTGTATGTATCATCTATTATATCGAACTTAGTACCATTGAGATTATATTTTACAACCTTTCCACGTCCGGTTATTGGTTGGAGTGCCTCTATGTGTTCAATGTATTCCGCTGGATTAAGATTTAATGCGACTAGAGATGCTATTACAGTTGCTGTTATATATGCGAAGTGGTTTCCATTAACAGAAAGTTTATAGTTAAATTTTCCTATTGGAGTTTTAATCTCAACATAATTATTATTGATTTTGATGCTAAAATCTATATTCTTACAAAATCCAACAGATAAAGTTTTTATCTTTTTTTTCTCTGCTTCATATTTTATCAAATCACAAAATTCCGAATCGCCATGATATATTAATGTGCCTCCTTCAGACATTCCACTTATTATAGATATCTTTTCCTTTGCCAATAATTCTCTGTTTGCAAATCTTCCTAGATGCGATTCATATATATTTGTTAGAATTCCTATATCAGGGGAAATATACTCCGAAAGCTGCCGAATCTCTCCAAGATTACTTGATCCCATTTCCAATACTGCATAATCAGTATCTTTTTTAGTTTGGCACATCGATATTGGAATTCCGTATATAGTGTTATAGTTTTTGATGCTTTCAATAGTTTTAAACTTTGATTTAAGCACTTGTGTTAACCAAGAACGTGTGGTTGTTTTTCCAACGCTTCCTGTTATTCCTATAGTTTTTTTTAAGTTAGAACTTTTAAAGAAATAGTGTCCAAGATTTTTTAGTGTTTCTAACACATTCTCAACAAGGATCGTTTTGTCTCCTACATAGTATTTTGAATCATCGATAACAGCAAGCGAAGCATCTTTGAATATAGCTTCTTGAACAAAGTCGTGACCTCGTCCTATCGCAAAGAATATATCTCCTCTATTTATTGTTCTGCTATCAATTGATATTCTGTCAGAGATGTTTTTGTCTGATCTCTGTAACTCAGAAATTATTTTTTTCATTTTTTATTTCCTCTTGTAACACCAGATTGTACCACCTATTTAAAAAGATATCCATTGTTAACGATAAAATACATGTGATAAAACTTATTATGCAGTATATTAAGCAAACAATGTTATGAGTAGCTCAAGCACATACATTCTTAATTGGGGGCCTCATCATCCATCTACTCACGGTGTGCTTAGACTTATCCTTGAGTTAGATGGAGAAAAGGTTGTATCGTGCACACCAGATGTTGGTTATTTGCATAGAGATATAGAAAAGATTGTTGAAAAGAAAAAATTTCTTCAAATAATACCTTTCATAGACAGATTAGATTACCTAGCTCCATCAATTCAAGAGCACGCATATGTTATGGCAATAGAAAAAGTTCTCAATATAGACGTTCCAATAAGATCTCAATATATTAGAGTTATCGTTGATGAACTTACTCGAATCTCAAGTCACATTATGGCAATCGGATCATCTACCCATGACCTCGGGAATATCAGTGTGCTTGTCTATGGATTTGAGGAACGTGAAAAAATTATGGATATATTTGAGGATATTACTGGCGCAAGAATGCATTTAAATTACTATGTACCAGGAGGTGTTTGGCGTGATATAGAAGAAAAAACATTATTAAAAATTAAATCATTTATCAAGAACATTAAAGATTACATAAATACAATAGAAACTTTGGTTTTTAACAGCAATATATTTATTCTGCGAACTAAGGACATAGGTATAATAACAAAAGATATTGCAATACAAAACGGAATATCTGGAATAAACATTAGGGCGAGTGGTATTAATTCTGATGTAAGAACAACAGGCTATAGTGTATATAACAATATTTGTTTTCAATCAATAACATTAAATGAAGGAGATTGCTATAGTCGAATTAGGCTACGATATCTTGAAATTCAACAAAGCATACAGTTAATTGAACGTTGCTTAGATCAAATAAGACCAGGGCCTATAAACGAATTTATTCCAATCAGCGACTCTTTGAAAAGAGGAAGTATAGAGAAGATGCTTTATGCTGCATTCTTTTCTCGAGGAATAGAGTTACCTGAAAACACAAGGATATACGCTTCCGCAGAAACCCCAAGGGGAGAATTTGGAATTCATCTAGTTACACAAAAAGACAAAACAAAGCCATATAGACTCCATTTTAAGTCTCCTAGCTTTGCTCATATCCAGATGCTAGGCAAAATATTAAACGGATGCACAATCCCTGAAATAAACGCTATTCTTGGATCTCTCGATTTTATTATCGGATGTTGCGATAGATAAGTCTAGCGATGAATATAGCGTTTTGAAGATGTGCATCAACTACATCTTATAGATTAATATTATCAATCAAAGAAAGCTAACATACATTTTCAAAAATGCTTGGGGTTCCATATTATTACCACCTATAAACAACAACACACCCCACTCACAAAAAGAAAGCCTATAAATAGGCTCCCTCTTACTTAAACACTATCTTACCTCCTTTATTAATAACCTTAATACCTATAGGTTTAGAAGATCTATAAGATCCTCCTTGATGTATAGTAATACTACCTTATCTTCTTGAGGTAATGATAGTGTATTATCTGTTGTATTAACATTAGTATTAGAAGCTATATCAGATAGAGTATATTTATCTGTAGGTATAAATGATACATTATCTCTATTATCTTCACTAAATGTAAAACCTGTCTTATTAATAATATCATCTAATGAAGTATACATCTTATATAATGTTATATTATTACTGGTAGTAGTTATA
>JAFUQI010000013.1 GCA_017481035.1 Alphaproteobacteria bacterium
ATAACATTACCATAGTTAGTAAATGTATTATAACAGTTTAATGTACAAGCACCACAATTATTTATTAACTTTAATGTATAATCTTTATCAATAGTTACTGGTTCATTAGCTATCCAATTTTGATCAACGATATTAACTCTGGTATTAAACACATATGTTTTACCATCTAACCAATAGTTATAATCTGTATCTGTAGGAACAGATGGTGTACTACCTATGGTTATAGGTTGTTTTATCTCAGTTGCATATAAAGACATACAGCTTATAGTGCTTATACATAATAATGATCTTTTTATGTTAGCTAACATTTTCTTTTCCTTTATAAGTTATCTTCTATTAATATTATAGCATACAATAATTAAGATAACAATATAGATGATATATAGTGTGTAAGGAGTGATGTAATACAAACAGTATTTTTTGAAAATAAACTTGCCACTATAATTACATGATAATTTTGTTGTGTGCTATGTAATGCTTACCGTTATTGTCAATTTTTGTTAAATATACTTTTACTTGTTCTATAACGTTAAGCATTATTATTTTTTAGTAGTAGCCTTTTTGTGATAGGTATTTCTTTACCAATATCTTTACTTCTTCAACTGCTGGCTGATCGTACGGATTTATATTAGCTACCATAGAAATTACGACGACCTCAACAAATGCTAGCATCATCAAAAAGCCTATTGTTTCTATATTGATTTCTTCAAAGTTTAAAACTCTAACTTGAGCCTTTGATTTTAAAGCTTCTATTGTTGACTTTTGATGTATTCTCATCATGTCATGAATTGAATGTCCATTCAACATATCTATTTGACTATCGCTTAGCTGTGGTGTTTCGTAATTTTTATTTTGAGTAATTACTGTATATAACTTATTTCTTGGTCCTCCAAGGAAAAGCTGGAGCATTGAATGTTGATCAACAGTTCCTATTGCTCTAATCGGAGTAATTCCAAAGTTTTCGTTTTTCCCTAGGCTTTCTGAAATCAATTGAGTATACCATTTCCCAAAGTCATCCATTAAATCCGAATACGAAAACAAGACATGTTGATTTATCGTACCTTTAGCGAAAACTTCGGCCATTGAAAATATGTCTGAAAACAACGAGCATTCATCTGGTGTTTCTGATTTCTTTATGCAGTCGATAACGTTTTTAGCTCCTTGCAAAAAATGTTTTATATTCACTCCGCTAATGCTGGCAGGGATTAATCCAACGTTGCTAAAGACTGAGAATCGTCCTCCTATTTTTGGATTGTGTTGAATGACGTCCATTCCAATATTGTTTGCCAGTTTTCTCAATAAATTATTTTCGGAAAATTCCGTTAGAGCAACAGCATTATTGGCAAAATCAAAATCATTCCAAACGGTTCGTAATGTTTCGAATATTATCAATGGTTCCGTTGTATTTCCAGACTTGGATATTATGATAATTCCAGTTTTTTGTGGATCATTGTTTTCGATTGCGTTCTGAAAGGTTCTTGAATCAACGTTTTCTAAAAATGTAATTTTTGACTGCTTGTTATAATACTTAGATTCAAAGTTAACTAGACATTTTGACCCCAATGAAGATCCGCCCGTTCCTATTACAAAGACAGAATCATACTTTGAAAATCTTTCTGCTATGTTTTCTATTTCTTTTGTATCATTATCAAGTGTCTTGAATATCTCAAGGTTTTGAATAGAATTCTTAAGATGTCTAAAGACAGAATGCTTCATTATGAAATCTCCTTACAAAAATATACAGGCGACAAACGCATTAAAAATTAATTTAGATGATATTCTTTTTTAGCATACCTTATAAAAACATGCCAGATTCTTTTAACTTTCCGATTAAAGAGAAGAAACACATCTGCTAAATTAATATTGATACATACATCATGACGATGCAGAATATTGTTTTTTATTATATACAAAATGCCATTTTTTAAAACATAACGCTCGTCAATGTTGTTTCTTGATTTTTTGATATTCTTGTATTTTTTCTCTAACATATTTCAGAACTGCATTGAACCTTCTTCTGTCACCGTCAAAGCATTTTTGAACAAAAGAACGTAAAACAGGATCTGTTTTGTATCCAGATACTCCGAACTCACCAAACACAAGTTTGCCTTCAATCACTTTTTGATCCTCAATCGTATCGCTGCAAGCCTTGCTAAAGGCAATTAACTGTTTAAGCATTTTGGCACTGTTACAAGCATCATTTTTAAATGTTTGTTGTATTACGATTAGGCCGTTTTTATAATTACTCATGGACGCTCCATTTTTTATTGCTCTATTAACGGCAGTTTTCACAAGCCAATTACGATCTTTCACGTCTTTAATCAAATTGTAAAGTTTATAAAATAATTCCGAAACGATTGATTTGCGATTATAAAACAAACGACTAATAATATCCTTTGAATTTTGATTCCATTTAGTAAAATCAACATATGTTTTTGTATCTATTTTTGTTATATAACCATCTTTATCATATCTATTTTGATATAGATTATTGTAGTGGTCATAGAAAAAGTTAAAAATTGATTCATACTGTTCTAGTGTTGTAATTTTATCGGCGCTAATAGTGTTAAAAATATTTAGCATAATGGTTTTCTCTTGTTGGTCGGAGTCGCATTTATCTAAAGCCATTTTCGCTATGGATAATACCATTTGTTGTGGATTCTTTTTTTCATAATCTTGCTTTTTAATTTTTACATCGTCGAAAAGCTTTATTAAATTATCGGTGCTTTGAAAAAAGTGTTTTGTGTTAGCTAATGTATCTGCATGAAGTTGATCGCCGTGTTTAATTTGGATGTAAAGATCTAAAAAATCATGATAAAAAGTAAATATTGAATAGTATTGGTCTTGGGTATCTATTTTTCCTAATCTAAGCGCATTCTCTATGTTTTCAAACATCAAAATGTATATATCATTCCATCCTCCAGTTTTTGAGTATCCTGCAATATCTGCGGTCGTATTCAGCAGAATGTTTTCTCGTTCTTGAGAGAAACTAATATCTCGCAATTCAGGATTATTTGCAGTTGTTTGTAGTGTTGATTCATCATCGCAATCGTAATAATCTTCATAGTCACATGAAAATATTTGTGTAGCACAATATAATACAACAACCAAGTTTTTGAAAAAAGCCATAAACATTTTTTTGCTGCTAAATAATATGTTTTTACATTATATATTATATTACAAATAGTTTTGTTTGTATATAAGTATCTTTTTTTTGTTTATATTAGTTAGTATTTGCAGTCGACGAGATGTTATAAATATTAACGGTATTAATAATTTATACAGTACTTGCAATCAACTTTATGCTATTACGGCATACTAACAAATAAACATCAGTACCATATCTTTTTTTTAATAATTATAGCGTGCATTTATAGGTTATACTTATCAAGGTTGATATAATAGTCATAGCATGGGCAGCCTAAAAGTATGTTTGTAAACGGTATTGCTAATACAACGGTTATATATATCACTTTTTCCATAACATAAATTTAGGTTGCGTTAAATAAAGTTTGTCGATGCGTTATTTGCAACAGAATTAACAGAAACAAGCAGAATCATTATGGTTATACTAATTAAGAGTATTATCGTTAATGTATTGCTTAAATATCTAATTTTGCTAGTGCGCAATTAATATTACAATATTATATATTTGATACAAATAATAAATGTAGTGTTGTTTATATTTTATATGTTGTTTTATTCTTGCTAAAACTTATTGTCTAGCAGAGCACTTATCAGTGCATGATTATACTTTTCCTGCAAGAAAGTTTGCGTAACTTTGTATCGCCTCTTTTTTGTCTAACGTTATTTTGTCGTTTTCTTGTGTGTATTTTATGTTTTTTATATATGGATGTATTTCTTCGTTGATTACAGAGTTGTCGTCTGTATTTATTTCAACGCTTGTCAATTCAAGTTTATCGTTATCTATATCATAAATATAATTGCAAATTCCAAATTCCCCGATTGCGTTGCCTTTGATATTCGACTCTACATTTAGTATTTTTTTGCAGAAACTATCTGGGTCTAGATATGCTTTAAAGTATAATTTTCCGTTAACAAATGATGGAGTTGCAATAATTCCATCGAAGCCTCTATCACCAGAATGTATTGTTTTATATTGTATTTTTCCGTCTTTTATCCAGTAAAGCTGTATCGCAGAAAAATTTCCAGTTCCACCATAACTATTGACGCTATATGCGATGTATGTGTCGTTATGTTTTCCGATACATTGTGCGTTCGTTGTTTCGTGAACATATTGTGTTTCACCGTCTTTTGATCTTATTTCGATATAGTTTTCAGATTTTGTTATTTTGAAATTTTTGAGTCGATCTTTGCCTTGCTCGATATCTACGTTCATATCTCTGAACTCTTGTTCTATCCCTCCTTTAAATTCAGATGTAAAAAATGATACATCAAATTCAGGAGTACCGTTATCAGAACACGATGCTAAAGTAGCAGCTATAAATACTATAAAAAGAAATTTAGAAAACATATTTTACTTGTGTTTATATAGTGTCGGCATCTATTTATATTATAAACTGACAGCACAAAAAATGTCAATAATATGTTTATAAATAATATCGATAAATTGCATAATAATGAGCCATATTACAATTAATATGGCTTTAGCTTTAATGATTTACAAATATTCCTTGGTCGATTGCTAATTTTATCATTGGATCGTCATTATGTAATTTTCTTGTTGTTTGCTTTATGTCTTTTAGTTTTGTTTTTATAGTCTTTCCATTTTGTATTCCTAGTAAAACGTTTGTATCGTTCTTGTGAATACAATTAATTGCCTCGTTTCCAAATTGAGTCGCTATTATTCGGTCTTCAAAAGATGTTTTTCCTCCTCTTTGTATATGTCCTAAAACACAAGAACGTGTATCTGGAAAATCTGTTTTTAGATAGTTTTTTATATATTCCGCTACACCTTTATAGTATGTTCTTGAAATGGTGTCAGATAATTGTTGCGTTGTGTATTCATGATCTTTGAATGATACTGCTTCAGATACAATAACTATCGCGTAGTTTTTTTTGTTTTTTATATCTGTTATATGTTTTTTTAAGCTATCTAAATTAACTTCAAATTCTGGCAATAAGATAGCATCAGCACCAACTGCAAGGCCTGCGTATAATGCTATGTATCCAGCGGCTCTTCCCATTACTTCAATTACCATTATTCGACTGTGACTTTTGGCTGTATCGATAATTTTTTCAATTGCACTTGTTGCAACCTTTACTGCTGTTGAAAATCCTACAGCTTGATCAGTGTTAGATATATCGTTATCTATTGTTTTTGGTATAGAAACAATATTCAAAGAAGGATCTTTATCTGTCAATTTCTTCATTACTTTTGTGCTTCCGTCTCCTCCTATATATATCAAGCCATTGAGATTTAATTTGTGATATGTTTCTATTACCTTTTGATCGCCTTCGTCCGTAGATATTTGCCTTCCATTTTTATCTGTAAGTACTTTTGTTGATGCATGTAAAATTGTTCCGCACTTACTTAACATATCTCTATCAATATTATCAGTAGAGATTGTTTCATATTCTTCTTTTATTATGCCGTGAACTCCATATTTAAAACCTACTACTTGGTATCCAAGCTGTTCTGCTCTCCTGACAGCTGAATATATTATCGCATTTAATCCAGAACAATCTCCGCCAGAAGTTAAGATACCAATACGTGGTTTTTCTAATGATTTTTCTTCTGCGGATATTTCTTGAAAATTAAATAACAGCAAAAACGTAACTACAAATTTTAAAATTTTAAGATTCATATAGATATAGAAACAAAAGTACAATGTTCTTTAAGAAAAAGTTATCTAAAACTTTTGAGAAAAAAAAGCATTTTTGCTTATAACAAATTGGATTTTTTAAAAACGCATGATAAACTTGACTCGTTGATGGAAATTACTTGACTTGATATGCCAAATTTTGATATAGAGACAAGCTATAAAAACAAAAAGGTTGTTGGTATTGATGAAGCGGGCCTTGGGCCACTTGCAGGACCAATTGTGGTGGCTGGATGTTATATCGAAAACTATCATTTAAGTCATGGTCTTCAAGGCTCTATAGATGATTCAAAAAAACTTTCCAAGAATAAACGTGAAAGCATTTTTGAAAAAATAATAAGTGATAAAAATATAGTTTATGCCATATCGATTATAGATAATAAAACTATTGATGAAATTGGCTTGTCTAGTGCGTGGAAAAAGGGGGTATCTGAAGTTATATCAAAAATAGAGGCAGAAGTTTATATTATAGATGGCAACAAAAAAATTGAAGCTCAAAATAAAATTTGTGAATCGGTTGTAAAGGGAGATCAGAAGAGTTTTTCTATAGCAACAGCATCTATACTTGCAAAGGTTACTCGTGACAGAATTATGGAAAGAATACATGATGAATTTCCATGCTATGGCTTTAACAAACACGTTGGATATGGCACAAAACAGCACATTGAATCTATAAAAGAATACGGTCCGTGTAAATATCACAGGATGTCTTATGCTCCACTCAAAAAGCTCAATTCTTTTGCTTGAATTATACTTAGGATTTATATCGTTTGTTTAGCATCTATACATCATTTCTTGCTGACAACATATAACCTTATGTAAGCGAACAGTAAACATTTATTAATATAATGCGAGCAAACTTAGCAGCAAATACCACAAACAAACATAAGCCACCTTCCACGTAAGTGGAACCAGTGGCTGAGTGGCAGTGCTACACCCCTATCTCTCCATAAACCTATAACACTTTATCACATACCTATAAACAACCATATACACTACTACTATATTTTTTTGAAATAAAGGGTGGCAGTGCCACATCCTTTATTACTGAGATAACATTATGTAAGTGAACATTGACATATAGTAAAGCTTCATTGATATAATGGCCATAGTATGGCAACCTAAGCCTTTTTGAAATATATATAGTCATATTGATAGTTCGCAATTGATACTATCAATTGCGTCAAATAGGTTGCAGCAACAAGAATCATACTAGCAAAGCATCATGATAAGCATTATTAATAGCAGGCAGCTCACAGCGCCATTCCAGCCGCCTGCTTATGCGAAATGCAATAACTATCACTATAGATAAAAGCTTCCTTGATATAATTGCTATACTGCACCATGAAACTATAGAATACTCACAAATTTCGTGGTACCTAAAACGAAACAAACCAACAAAACAAGCACTCTATTAAACCGGCCACGCCGCGCGTATTTTTCGAGGTCGGCTTATAAACAAAGAAGCATCCTATAACTTTCCCATCATTATTAAGTACACAACGCGCAGAATGGCGTTTGGCACCGCCTGCTTACTTAAAATTACGCTAAAAATAACGTCACAAACACAAAAGAATATATAAATTTTTATGGGAGTTTTTGAGTTTTGACGTAATGCAAACGAGTATGCTAAATTTTGTGTATAAAGGTGATATATCGCATAGCACTTTTACGTTTTTTTTAGCGTACTTTTGATTTCGTTGATTCAACTTTAAATATCTGGTATTCTAGATATGTATAAGGTACACCTATTGTTTTGTGCGGTGTTTTGCGATATTCCTACGGTTTTAAAGGAGTTTTTTAAACATGAAAGTTGAAAATATTAAGTCAGAAAATATGAGTTTTGAGTATAAGATTAATTTCACTGCTGCTGAAATTGAAGAAGCATTAGATAAAAAAGTAGCTGAAAAAGCTAAAAACTTCAAGATGCAAGGATTTAGAAAAGGACATGTGCCTTTGAATATCGTGAAACAAAATGTGATTAATTCTGTGCTAGGTGATGTTCTTGAAAACTTAATCAATAAAGCATGTGATTCCGTTATAAGGGAAAAGAAGATAGAAGAGCTTGCATCCAGACCTTCGTATAAGTTTGACAAACAATATGAATACGGGAAAGATGCAGAGGTAGTAATCACAATAGATTCCGCTCCATTGTTTGATTTAAAACCGTATGAATTCGAGATAGACAAAGTCACTCCAAAAATTACAGAAGAAGATGTTGAAGCTAGCTTTAAAGAGTTTCTAGCAGCAAATCCAGTTTATGATGATGTTTCTGAAAGTTACGTAATACAACCAGGAGACCAAGTAAAATATTCTGCAAAGTGTTACAACAAAGGAACATACAGCAAAAAGAAAAGTTTTGGAAATACAGTTATAATTCCAAACGTAATCCCTGAAGGCGCAGAGTTTCTAGAAAATTTTGCTGGAAAAAAAGTAGGAGAAGAGTTCGATTTCGTTCCAGCAACAAACAAGAATCTAACATACAAAATTACGATAAAGTCAATACAGAAAGAAGTTAAGGGCCTTTCTATGAAGGAATACGCAGAAAAGAAGGGTATAAAGGAAGTAGATACGCTCGTAAACTACATAAAACAAAAGCTAGAAAACAAATTTAACTCGCAAAGTTATCTGTATCATAAAAATCAAATACTTGAAATTTTAACTTCTCAATATAGTTTTGATATTCCACAAAAGATTTTTGATCAAGAAATGCAGACAGTTATCGCAACTGTAAACAAAGATTACGAAGATAAGTTAAAAGCAGCTGAAAAAGATTCTACAATCAAAGTTCCAGAAAAGAAAACAGAGGAACAACTCAAAGAAGAATATTCAGACACCGTCAAAAAGAGAGTTATTCTTGGATATATCCTTAACAAAATAGCACGTAAAGAAAACGTCACTGTTAGCGATAAAGAGCTAATTGCTGCGATACAATTTGAGGCAGATAATTCTCCATATATGTCACAACATATTTTAAACTATTATAGGAACAATCAACAAGCATTAGCATTTAAGAGGGCGGAACTTGTTGAATATAAAGTTATGAACCTGCTAATCAATAAGTCAAAGGCAAAAACAACCAAAGAATTGAAACAAAACGAAATCGATGAAATAGTCAAGAAACTTATGGAAGAGGATGACTAATATGTCAAATTTCGTTCCTATAGTCGTTGAACAAACAAGTCGAGGGGAGAGGTCTTATGACATATACTCTCGCCTCCTAAAAGAGCGTATTATATTTTTAACAGGGCAGATTTATGATGAAATGGCCTCGCTAATATGCGCTCAGTTGTTATTCCTTGAATCAGAAGATTCATCCAAAGATATATGCATTTATATCAATTCTCCTGGAGGAGTTGTTACAGCGGCTCTTTCAATCCTTGACACGATGAGGTATATAAAGTGTGACGTATCAACTTTGTGTATAGGTCAAGCTTGTTCAGCAGGATCTTTACTTCTTTCATCAGGAACTAAAGGAAAAAGATATATTCTTCCAAATGCAAGGGTTATGATTCACCAGCCGTCAGGCGGCGCGCAAGGCCAAGCAACAGATATAGAAATTCACGCCAGAGAGATTTTAAATATCAGAGAAAAATTAAATGCAATTTATGCCGAAAATACAGGTCAGCCAATTGAGGTTATCAACAGCTCTATGGAAAGAGATAGATTTATGTCTGCTGAAGACGCCTTAGATTTTGGCATTGTTGATAAGATTGTTACAAGCCGATAATTTTTTAATCGGCTTAACGTTTTTTTTATTTTTTTCTGATATCATATAAATATCAGAGAGTTTTCAAGGTTTGCTGGAATATGAGTCGAAAGGCAGATAAAAACGAAGTTATGTATTGTTCATTTTGTGGAAAATCTCAGGATGAAGTAAAAAAATTAGTAGCAGGTGCTACAGCTTTTATATGTGATGAATGTGTTGCATTGTGTTCTGATGTTATCAAAAAGGAATTAAGTGAAGGTATCAAAAACGGTGATGCGAAGTTTTTAACACCTTCTCAAATATACGCAAAGCTGAATGAACACGTAATAGGACAAGAAAAGGCGAAACGCATACTTTCCGTGGCTGTATATAATCACTACAAAATGATTAATGGAAAATCAGAAAATTATCCTGACGTGACTATTTCTAAGTCAAATGTATTGCTTATAGGACCAACAGGTTCAGGTAAAACTCTTCTTGCAAAAACTCTAGCAAAAATAATAGACGTTCCGTTTACAATAGCTGATGCAACATCTTTAACAGAAGCAGGATACGTTGGAGAAGATGTTGAAAACATTATCTTAAAGCTTTTGCAAGCGGCTGACTACGATGTCGAAAAGGCTCAGCGTGGCATTGTATATATTGATGAAGTTGATAAAATAACAAGGAAATCAGAAAACCCTTCAATAACTCGAGATGTTTCCGGAGAAGGTGTTCAGCAGGCATTGCTAAAAGTTATCGAAGGAACGGTCGCTTTTGTTCCGCCGCAAGGAGGAAGAAAGCATCCACAACAAGAATTCCTTCAAGTTGATACATCTAATATTCTGTTTATATGTGGAGGAGCTTTCTGTGGGCTTGATAAAATAATAGCATCTAGGGGCAAAAAAGCTGGTATAGGCTTTGGTGCGGATGTCGAAAAAGCAGAAGATAAAAATACTGGAGAACTTTTCAAGGAAGTTGAAACAGAGGATCTTCTTAAGTTTGGCTTAATTCCAGAGTTTGTCGGAAGGTTACCTGTTGTCGCAACTCTTGAAGACCTGGATGAAGACGATTTAATAAGAGTTCTAACAGAACCAAAAGATGCAATTGTAAAGCAATACTCTGGTTTGCTTGATATGAACGGAGTTAAACTAACATTTAAAAAAGACGCATTGAAAGCGATAGTTCAACAGGCAATAGAGAAAAAAACAGGAGCTAGAGGCTTAAGGTCAATTATAGAAAACTTGCTTTTAGATATAATGTTTGATATTCCAGACAACAAAAAGGCAAAAGAAATTATAATTGACGAAAAGGTAGTGAGACAACAGCGGCAGCCGAATATCATCGAGAAGGATAAAATTGATGAAGCTGCTTAAAGCTTCTTCAATTTTGCTAGTGTGTGGTGCAAGTTTATTTTTTGCGTCTTGTGACAGACACAATGCACAAATCAGTTTAGACTGCATTACAAACCAGCAAGAAAGTCAAAATGCTCTAGATGTATTAGCAAATATTGGTTCAATACAAGAATTTGAATCAAATGATTTCAAGATATTTTCAAAAAATATTAAAAATATTTTTGAAAATCGTAAATATCAAAATATAGCATTCCAATTAATAAAAAACAAGGTAATGCAAACAACACTGGAAAATTGGGCAAAAGAAACTTTAACTGTAGAAATTTGGTGTTGGGTTAATAGGCTTGCTTGGTTTAGTTTTGATTCATTTGAGAATGATGAAAAATATTTAGAAAAGATATATAAAGGTTTAGAATCGCTTGGAAGGCTTGAAAATATAGAACCTCAAATTTTAAAAAACCTATATTTAAAAGTCAAACAACTAGACATAGAACAAAATATTGAATATTTTGAGACCATGAAACACAAAGGAAATATTAGCGTTCATTCTAGGGTTGGAGCAACAATGGCATATAAATCAATTACTCAAGATCAAGGCAAAGAAAGTGGGTAAAGTATTGACAAATATATATCGTTGCACTTCCAATTGATTTTGTTGTTTATGCTGCAATTACGTTGTAAGCAATTGATATAAAGTACTATATATATTTCAAAAAGGCTTAGGTTGCCATACTATGGCCATTATATCAATGAAGCTTCACTATATGTCAAGGTTCACTTATATAAGTTTATATATTATCAACAAAAAGTAGAATGTTGTAGTGCTACATTTTTTAAAGAGTATAGTAAGTAGTATATATGGTTATCGTACTACACGCTGGTTTGCATAACTGTTGATGTGTTTTTAGATATTGGTGTATGTTGATAGGTGTGATGGATTTATGTGCTGGTAGTAACTGAAAAAGTTAAAATATTTTTTACAGAAAATGATAGTAGTAGCTGAATATTCTCGAGAAAGATAAAATTGGTGAAGCTGATTAAAATGTCATCAATTCTATTTGTCGCAAGTTTATTTTTTTGACACCGTTCGACATATGACGGATTCGCGTAGATTGTTCAACAAATTATTAATAAAGTTAAAAGGCTTTAGAAGTAGCAGAAAATATTGGAGAGATACAATGTATTGAATATTTTGAGACCATGAAAGACAAAGGAAATATTAACTTTCATTCTAGGGTTGGGGCAACAAAGGCATATAAATCAATTAAAACAAACTGATGTTAAGAGAGATGAACAATCAACATTAACACCATAAATGTAAAAGAAGAACCATAGGTAGCTGTTATAGGCTAATTGCAATACATTAAAATAATTACAAAAGAGAATAAAATACCAAGGAAAAGAATACCTGTAGAGACTTAACTTAATTATGGAGCTCTAATTCATACATTAACTTATATCTTTCTGTGTTAATGACGTTGTGCTATGGATCTATTAAAATGTTATTTATATTGTCGCTCAATGCTTATGCGTTGTATTGGCAGCATGTTTAACAATAAAGCTATCACCTTGACAACCAATAAGTTTTTCTGATTATTTTGCAGTAGTGCAGCAACCAAGTACAAAAAATATGTAACATACCTATAACAATCCTACGTCTGCTGTATATTTATAATCTTATGTGAGCAATCTGGCTTTGTCACGTACGATACAATAACAATCATATGTAGAGTAATTATTAACGTTCTTTATTCAATGCCAGAGGCGTTGACAATAAAAATCAAATCTTATATAATTATTCAAAGCGTTTGGGGAGATCTTTATTTTTTTTGCAAAAATGCTTCGAAAATTATTTGCGATTTTTATTTGTTGTTCAGCTTACTGTTCGGATTATGTTTTCTCAAAATATTACTTAAATCCTGAGTTACAAAAATTTGTTTTAGAGAGTGTTAATATTTCTAGAGACAGTGCTCTAGGAATTGCTATTGACAAAGTTATAAGCGATGAGAATGATAACGCTATTTCTGATTTGGTATATGAAATTGCACAGGTGAATTTTTGTCCTTATAAAACAGATGATCGTATTATTGCGTCATTGATAGAGCCGCTTTCATGCCAGCTAACGGCGGATAAGGTCAATGAAAAACTAATTTATAACAAAGATGCTGTACAAAGCAATGGAATTGGATTTTTATACTCGTTAACTAAAGGTCGCGACGAGTTAATACAAAAAATAGCAGGAAGACTTACATTGGAACGTGCAAAAACGTACGAAAAAGAAGGTGCAGAATTCTTGCGCGAAACAAACAAAGAAATGCAAAATAAATTTACTTATTTAATTTGCCTTATTGACTGTATGCAGGTTTTATTAGATCAACTGGACGAAAGTAGTACAAATGAGAACAAAGCATATTTGTGTAAGGTAATTGTTCAGCTTTGTTCGAATATAACTAGCAGTCCATATTTTATAGATGCTCTAAGTACAATGATGCACGTTAAGGACGAAGAACTAAAACGGCAATTAATTGCGGCTTTATATAAGGCAACTTGTCTTTGGAGCATTCATTTTGTAAACAACATAAAATAACAATTGACTACAACGTATTGTTATTATTATCCTGAAATTAGGGATTCATTATTATATAGATTTGATGCATTTATTTTGCTTAAAACAAAGTGATAATATTGTTTTTTTTATAGCTTTGCTTGCTGTTGTAGTATCTTTATCTGCTGAGTTTGTTATTGGGGTAAAGCCTTGTCAATTATGTCTTATATCAAGATATTTATTTGCATTTAATGTATGTATTGTTGCTTTTTGCAGGTATTTCACTCGGTTTCGTGTGGCGATTATATTTTCTGTAATAGCTTTGTTTTTATTTTCATTTTATCATCTTGGTGTCGAAAATCACTGGTGGGAAGGTCCTGCAGGATGCGTTGCAAGACTTCAAACACTTGAGAATATAAATGAATCAATCATCGATAATTCATCTGTTCCAAGTTGCGATAAAGTAAACTTAAAACTTTTTGGAATATCCTCAACTTTGTGGAGCTTTCTTCTTGCTGGGTTTATTTTTTGGTTAACAAGCATTAGTTTTATTGTACGGTTCTATATTAGAAGATATAATGATGAATAAAGGTTTTCAACAATCGTTTTTAGATAAGTTCAATTCAAGCAATTATAATATCGAGAGGTCAGTTATAAGTGAGATTGGCCGAATATTGTCTACAAAACTTTCATATGTGGCAGATATATCAGACTATACAGTTTTTAGACGTCCTTATGGATATGGAGTAAAAGATCTTCAATCTCTTGGCTTATCAAATGATAATATAAGTCAATTTGCTGAGCATTGTAGACAAGCAATATTAATATTTGAGCCTAGAGTTTCAGATGTAATTATTGAAAATACCGAAATAAATAGTAACAAACAACACATAGAGTTATCGTTAATTTTACGGTTAAAGTGCCAGAATTTAACCTTGCGATATAAAGTAAAATTGCAATGAGTTATAATTTTTATTTTTTGAATCTAAATCAAACAAAAGAGTTATTCTCTTTATTTAAAAAACATAATATTGATGCAATGTTTGTTGGGGGGTGTGTTCGTGATTGTTTGCTTGGAACTATTCCAAACGATCTTGATATAGCTGTTAATCGCGATATTAATACTGTTTCAAAGATACTGACAAATAATGGCTACAAAGTTATAGAAACTGGATTAAAATATGGATCTATTAGCGCTATCATTCATGGAAAAATATTTGAAATTACTTCGCTTAGGAGTGATACAAACTGTGATGGACGAGCTTGCGATATAAAAACAATATCTAATTTTAAAGAAGATTCAAAAAGGAGAGATTTTACAAGTAATGCTATCTATCTTTCTATAGATGGGAAGATATTTGATTTTCATAATGGAATCGAAGATCTTGTCAATAGGAGGGTAATTTTTATCGGAGATCCTGAAAAACGTATCAAGGAAGATTATTTGAGAATCTTTAGGTACTATAGGTTTTGCGCAAAGCATGGAGATCTCAGCCATCGATACTCAAAAGAGATAAAAATGAACGTAGCAGGAATACATAAATTAGCAATAGAAAGAATTCAACATGAATTATTGTTGATTTTGAATCAACCTTTTCATTTGGAAGTTTTATCGTTTATGAAAAAAGACGGAATTTTTAAAGACTTATCTATAAACATATATAAGAATTTATTAAATATAGAAACAAATCCTTGTATTGAGTTAAAACTATATATCCTATTTAAATTGGAGTACTTGCAAAGTTATTTTAAGTTGTCAAAAAAAATTATGAAAAAAATTAAACGTTTTGAATCTTATAAATTGAAAAGCTTTTTAGATAGCATGTTTATCAAAAACTGATTAAATATCATCTGTAGCCTTTAAAAAACAAGCATTTCTCCTTCGGTCGTAATGTTACAGTTTCCAGTTATAATGGTAAAATCATTGTCTATTTTTATTTTAAACTTACTTTCTTTTTCGTTGTCACAATGGATGCCTATCAGATCTTTCTTTTCCATTCTATCCTGCCAGTAAGAAGCGAGTTTCGCCTGTGCTATCGGTGTCAAAATTCCTTTGAAAACCCCAAGATTTGGTGCGTAGACAACGGCACAATAATCGTAATCTGTTTGTTCTTCATAATGTGTGTCTGTTGTGATTATATACGAATTGTAACCAAGATGCTTTATAACGTCCATATTTGGATTTATATTTTTTAAACGTTTCGGACTTCTAATTTCAACTATTAACTCGTCTTTACATTCTGCAATTGAAACTATTATCTCTTTATCTAAAGCAGCAGAAATATTCGCAGGAGGAGAAACTCTTTTTGTTTCAACCTTTGAAAATCTTATCGATATTTCATCTCTATCATTAATATTCACTACAAAGTTGCGTATTCCACAAATTATGTTAAAATCTCTTAGTTTTGGGTTATTATTGCTTATTATTTTTGATAGTGCGTATAGGCTATTTCCGAAATATAATCCTTTTCGATTTCTTGTGAATGTTTTAGCTTCAAAGTTTCTATTGCCTAAATCCTTTGCAAATATAGTCTCGTGTGCGTTTATTTCCATAGCAACATTTTGCAAGGTTATTTCATCATCTAGCTTTTCTGTGAGAAGCACTGCTGCTGAAGTTCCACCAAAAGGCACAGAGCTAAACGTATCAACTATCCAAAATGTTGTAGCCATATATTAGTTATATTTTGTGTATCACATTATTTACATTTTCGGAAAAATTGAACAGACTGTCAAGTTTTAGGAGTTATATACATTTATTTGTATACATTTATAGCGTTTTCGACATGATGTGTAAAACTGTGAGTAATTGTAACGTGGTCGTACTTTGTTTTGACTCTAATGGTTAAATTTTAATTATTTTTTTGTAATGTTTGTTCTCTCAGTATGCTGGAACTGTATTTTCCTTTGATGATATGTTGCTCGATATAATTCGTGTGAATACAGATTTTTTTTAAGGCTTAAGTGTATATTTATTTGCTTCTTCTTGTGTTGAAATATGGATCTTTGCCAGCGCTTGTGGTACAATAAAAATACCAAAAGTGTTTTTGGTTTAGTTATTATCGGCAGTATTTGAGTTTTTCCGATGCCTCTATAAGGTTTCACGTGCTCTGCTGTCAAGTTTTAATCGGAAAGGAATTTTAGTTATGTCTACAAATTTTACATTACGTCAATTGTTCGAAGCTGGTGTTCATTACGGTCATATTACTCGTAAATGGAATCCAAAAATGGCTCCATATATATATGGAAAGAGGAACGGTGTTCACATTATAGACCTTGAGCAAACTGTTCCTATGCTCGAAAATGCTCTTAAAGTTATTAAAGAGGTTGTTTCCAAGAACGGAAGGGTTTTGTTTGTTGGTACAAAAGCACAGGCTGCAGATACTGTTAAAGAGTATGCAGAAAAATGCGGTCAATACTATGTGAATCATAGATGGCTTGGCGGAATGCTAACAAACTGGAAGACAATTAACCAATCAATAAAGAGAATGAAAGATCTTGAAGAGAAGATCAAAAATCCAGTTGGTTTAACAAAGAAGGAGGTTCTACAACTTCAAAGAGAACACGGTAAATTGGAGTTAGCTCTCGGAGGTATCAGAGAGATGGGAGGCCTTCCAAATTTAGTGGTAGTGATCGATACTATAAGAGAATCTATAGCGGTCAAAGAGGCACAAAAACTTGGTATTCCAGTTATAGCCATAGTTGATTCGAATTCGACCCCAGATGGGATAACATTCCCAATTCCTGGAAACGACGATGCATCAAAAGCGATTGATTTGTATTGCAAACTATTTTCATCAGCAGTTCTTGAGGGGCTTCAAAAAGGTTTAGCAAAATCTGGAGTTGATCTTGGAGAATCGGCAGAGGTTGCAGTTGAGTCAGCAGAAAAAACTTCGGCATAAAATATATAAGGAGTAAAAAATGGAAATTACGGCACAGTTAGTTAAACAGCTTCGAGAGAAAACAGGCGCTGGAATGATGGACTGCAAAAGAGCTCTTGTGGAACACAATGGAGATCTGCAGGCTGCAGAAGAGCATCTTCGCAAAAAAGGTTTGATGGACGCTGCAAAGAAATCATCGAGAACAGCCGCTGATGGACTCGTAGCTTTCGCAATATCTTCTGATAAAAAAACAGCTTCTTTAGTTGAGGTTAATTCAGAGACAGATTTTGTTGCAAGAAATGAAAAGTTCCAAGATCTAGTTGAAGGTATTGCTAAGGTAGCTCTTGAAACAGAAAATGTTTTAGAGGCAACATTCGCAGACGGCAAGAATGTTAAGGACTCCATAGACCAACTTATATCCTTAGTTGGAGAGAATATGACATTCCGTAGAGCAAAGAAAATTAATGTTTCTAATGGTGTTATATCAGCTTATATTCATAGCAGCGTGAAGCCAGGAATGGGCAAAATAGGAGTTTTAGTCTCGCTTGAAGCTGAAGGTGACTTTTGCCCGAATAAACTAGATGAATTTGGGAAGAAAATTGCAATGCATATAGCTGCCGCGAATCCATCTTATTTGTGTTCAAAATGCGTTCCTGCTGATGTAGCTCAAAAAGAAAAGGAAATAGCAATAGCTCAAGCAAAAGAATTAGGAAAGCCAGATAACATAGCTGAAAAAATGGCCGAAGGAAGGCTTAAAAAATTCTTCGAAGAATGCACGTTAATAGAGCAAGTTTTTGTAATGGATGGAAAGGCAAAAGTATCAGAAGTCCTCGAGCAATTCAACAAGGATAACGGCTTTAACGTCAAGATATCAGGATTCACAAAGTTTGTTCTTGGTGAAGGTATAGAAAAAGTAGAATCAAACTTTGCAGAAGAAGTCGCTTCGTTCATGAAATAAAAAGACTGTTTCTACACTAGTATTTACAAAAATATCAATAATCAAGCAGTGCCAAGTTTTATTCTTGGCTCTGCCACCTATCGGACGCAATTGATAATATATTAATTGCGAACCATCAATATAATTATATATATTTTCAAAAAGGCATAGGTTGCCATACTATGGCCATTATATTAAGGAAGCTTCACTATATGTTAAGGTTCGTTCACATAATGTTATATCAGTAATAAAGGATGTGGCACTGCCACCCTTTTTTCAAAAAAATATAGTAGTAG
>JAFUQI010000014.1 GCA_017481035.1 Alphaproteobacteria bacterium
AATACCGATAGTGCCGAAAACAGAATCACTGTTAGTATAATTCTTTTCATAGTCTTTATTTTTTTTTATGTTTTTGCAAATATATGAATTATTTGGTTTTTAAAGAATATTATACTAAAAAAATAGCTATGAGCACATAAAAAATATCCCTTTACAATCTTGGCTGATAGAGGAAGTGGGATGGTTAAAAAAATTCGATTATTCATTGGTAAACGGATGTTTTAATAATCCATTTACCAATGGATAAATATTATAAATTATAGACATATGTTTCCGTAGCCATAGTAGTTACTACCGGTTATATCTATAGAATAGCATTCGGTGTGTGCCGGAAGTAAAATTGTACAGCCATTTTCAGTGGCAGTATTGTGTTGCTCATTATACATATACACTCCGTCTGAATTACGTATTACAACAACAATATTTCCTATATTTTCGGTGAATTCTATCTCAATGGTATATTCATTGTTATAATAATAAGCTTCTATCGGTTCGTTTAATGAACGCTGGTATTTAATACCCTTTATAGGTATCTCAATTTTATCGCCGAAGGGATCATTCGGTGTGGAAGGAAGGGTGTCATTACCATCTGCCAAACAAGGTGTAGCAAATACCATCATGAAGCAATACGCAATACTCTTTAATAAATTAGTCTTCATAATAAATAAAATTAGTAGTTCTTTTTTGCAAAAATATTATGAGAAAACTTCTTTTCAAAGACTTTTGCTTATAAATGAGTATAATAGGCGGTTTGCTAAATTGCTGAAAATCAAACGTATATAAAAATATTTTCTAATAGGGCTGGTTTGTTGTTATTTATGTTTCTCTAAAGTGCTGTTTTATAGCCGATTATGCGCTTTTGTTAATTATCGTTCGATTGCACTTTGTTGCGTATGTTTGCTAAGAAGGTTTCCAAATCTTGGTCGGCATAAATATTGAGCTTCTTGCGCAATCGTGTACGTTTGTTGTATATACTTTGTGAGCTGGTATGGTTGAAAAGTATGCGTATATGGTTGTTGTCAAAGCCTAATACTATCATACAACAGAGGTTTATTTCTTCATCGCTAAGTGTGGGATATTCCTCTTGCAACAAAGAGACAAAATTGTTACAGTATAGCGATGTAATCTCACGAATTTCGTTTGCAAAAGAGTCCTTATTGTCATTGCATAAAGAAAAATAAGCGCGAATTTTGTCGTAACATATATCTTTTCTATTATCGTATTTTTCTAAAATATTCAGCAATGAAATAAGTGAGTCTACTCGTTTGCCAAGTGCGTTGTTGTAAAGAATATTCTCTGCTCTTTGTTTTTTTAATTGTAGTTTTATTTTGTCATAGCGTTGTTGCATGGATGAGATATTATGCGACAATTGTTCGCAGAATTGTTCATATTGAGCTATACGCAGATGTCTCTGTTTGATAAAAAGCAGTACAAAAAGCACTGCAATAACTATTGTCAGTAGTAATATTACCAAAAGAGCACTATTTCGCATCCTTAAAGCCTTATTTTTGTGTTGCAGTATTTGAGTGCGATATTTTTTCTCCAATTCGGGCAGAGATTTGTTCTGTTCAAGTATTCCCGATTTACTTACTATGTGTTGATATTCATGTAGAGCTTCGTATGCCCTTCTATAATTGCATTGTTTTTTGTAAATCTCGCTTCTAAAAAGGTTGAGTGTTTTATAATCTGACGCAGTTTGGCATGTGGGCGCATAGAAGTTGTCAAGATAGTAGAGTGCCGAATCATTTTGTCCTATGCTATGGTAAATGCGACATAGCAAAAGATAGTCATCGGCATTAGGTGTATGTTCTTTATATTGTACAAAGGCTGCTTTTATTGTAGCAATAGCTTTGGTAGGTTCTTTATTGTACTCATAGTACGAGGCTAAATAGTTTTCAACATTAAAGAGTATGTCATGGCTTTTTTCTTTTTGTGCGACTTCCCGCGCCTTTTCTATTAGCTTCAATGCCAAGTTAGCCTCCTTGAGTAGCATATAGCACCTTGAAGATGAGAGGTAGGCATATACTATATTCTTATGGTTATTACATTTTTCATAATGCAATATTGCTTTGTCTCTAAGAGTGATAGCATCTCTGTATCTATACTGCTCGGTATAAATGTCGGCTCTATTAGCATATACGAGGGCTATGGCGTTATGGTCTGTGGTGTGCAGCAACGCTTCTTCTGCTAAGATTGAGTTGCTCAAGGCTTCATCATAGTTGCCGGCGTTTTCGTAGACACGTGACAAATAGAAATAAGAAAGCCCTTTATATCGCATATTATTTTCATGCCTGTAGTATTTGACTGCAATGTTGATGAGCGAGTCGTTTGTTTCGTCAATAAAGCATTTGTCCTTGGCTTGTGTGAGGAGTAGGGCATAACGAGCATTGTCGGCACGCGACAGCCGGCGCGAGTCGATGGCTTGCAG
>JAFUQI010000003.1 GCA_017481035.1 Alphaproteobacteria bacterium
ACTATAGATATATCTAATATAACAGATCTATCTAGTTGGATTAATAATAGTGCATTTAAACTAGAAGGAGGATCTACCTTTATACTACCTAAGAGTATATTAGAAGATAGTAAGAAGATTAATACATCTATGTGGAAGAAACCTATAACACTAAGTGATAGTAGTAATAAGGTTAATATAGTTGTACCTAAAGATTGTAAATATATAACAGATATAGACAACAACAATAAAGGAGTATTATTTAGTATAATATAAGAAGAAACAGGATTTACATTTAATGGAAATAATGATAATGTTAAGTTTAGTTGGCAAACATCTCTAGATAATGAATGTGAATATGTAGATGAGTGTTAGTAATATGTATTACTTTTACATAAAGTTATATGATTGATTTAAAGAGATGCACTGCTACCCAGCCACTGGTTCCACTTACGTAGAAGGTGGCTTAGGCTATATACTATGATAGCTATTGTATTGCGCACAAGCAAGTGCTGGGCGTTGCCTGCTTTAAATATTGTATTATACAGATATACATTAAATATTAAGGTTAAATAACGTTATCAGTGATAGCGGATGTGGCACCACACCAACATTTTTTCAAAAAAATATAGTAGTAGTTTTATATGGTTGCTTATAGGTATATGATAAACTGTATATGTGGTTGTCGTACTACGGCTCACCTAACGGTGAAGGTGGCTTATGTTTTGTTGTTGGCATTAAAGTAATTTGTATTAGTTTGACTGCATCTGATAATATGATTCTCAATGCCTGTGAATGAAAGATACTTGACATGAAGGTATATTTGAGTTTAGACTCAATGTTGTATTGATCGGGGAGTAGCGCAGCCTGGTTAGCGCGCTTGCTTAGGGAGCAAGAGGTCGGCAGTTCAAATCTGCTCTTCCCGACCAGTTTTTTTTAATCAGAGATTATTTTTGTGTTTGGTTTAGCTTTTTTCAATTCTTCTATACTATAACGTCTGATATCGTCATTATCTCGCATATCTAGTTTCTTTATATTTTCTAGCTTAAAAATTTCTTCTGGAATTTTCTCAAGATCGCAATCATTGATAATAAGCGTTTCTAATTTTGTTAACCTTAAAATGCCACTCCAGTCACTTATATTTTCAGAATCACTTAGATCCAAGTATGTGATATCTGATCCATCCGGAAGAAAGTTCAAATCTTTTAACTTCATATCTTTTATAGTTAATGATTTCAATTTCTTGTAGTTCTTTATATCGTTTAAATCTTTTAGCTTGTCGCAATCATCTATTGTTAGTGATTCAATATCCTCACGAATACCAGCTTCGCTAAGAGATTTTATATGATCATTATCTTTAATGTATTCATTGGCAGACAAACTATGCGACAAAATGGCCATTGCCGACAAACATAGTAATGTATATATATTCATACTACAACTCCATCAGTATATATCCATATTTTTATTGTAACACAAAACTAAAAATAACGCAAAATACACACAAAATGCGCTGTTTTTACTTTGTTGACTTTTTGTCGAATTTATTAGTATGATAAGCAAAAAAATATATAAATTATCTATGCGATGAAAAATAAAATTAATAGTTACTATCAAAATCCTGAACTTTTTTCTGATCAAGAAATTTTAACTACTGCAAACAAAGTTATATATAGCCTTGAAAAAGGAGAGATACGTATCGCAGAAAAGATCAACGGTGAATGGATTGTAAACGAATGGGTAAAAAAAGCTATACTTCTTGCCTTTAAGTTTAGGAAATCAAAAGTTCAAGAATATGATTCTTTCGATAAATTAGCTCTTTTACCTTATGACTCAAAGAACCCAACATACAGAAAAGTTCCATTATCGTTAATAAGAGAAGGTGTTTTTATAGGCAAAAATGCAGTCATTATGCCAAGCTATATAAATATAGGAGCATACATAGGTCAAAATACAATGATAGATATAAATGCAAGCATAGGATCTTGTGCGCAAATAGGAGCAAACTGTCATATATCAGCAAATTCATGCATAGGCGGCGTATTAGAGCCAGTTGTCGCAAATCCTGTAATTATAGAAGACAATTGTTTTATCAGTGTTAATAGCTCAGTACTAGATGGAATTATAGTTGAAGAAAACTCAGTTATAGCTACTGGCGTAAACCTAACAAAATCAACAAAAATTATAGATAGAGAAAGTGGAGAAACGTATGAAGGAATTATTCCGTCTGGATCTGTTGTAGTTTCTGGAAGTTATCCATCGAAAAATGGAGTTAACATATCTTGTGCAGTAATAGTCAAAAGAGTTGATAAACAAACTAGAGCAAAACTATCAATCAACGAGCTTTTGCGAAATTAAATAATATAGAGACAATAGAGATGTGAGTCACACATCTCATTGATTAGTTCTGTTTTTGTTCTGGTTTGTTCTTTTCTGTATCACTTGGTTGCAGTTCTTCTATTAACGGCAATATTTGATCGACAGCAGTTGCTTGAATCATTTTTGCTTCTTGTCCGTCCTTCATAAAGAACGTTGCAGGAACAACAGGAATTTTCAGTTTTTCGGCAAGCATTCCATTAGAAATAAGTTGCTTATCTCCTTCTGTAAGAAGATCCTTTATATCATCTGCTGTAATATTTATATCTTTCAATGCACTATCTATAGCTTTCTGATCAGCATTTTCTGATGTAACTATCTTCTCAATAAATGCCAAAGCTTTCTCTGGATTTTTTGCATAAACTGCTAAATAGTATTTAGCTAATTTTACAGAATCTTCACCCAAAACGCCGACTGGTAAAAGTTTAAAAGTAGCATCTTTTTTGGCCTTTATTAGTTTGATCATTGTCTTCTGGAAGTCAATGCAATGTTTGCACAACGGATCGAAGAAACATACGAAAATATTTTTAGAATCCGGTTTACCGAACATTATTGCTTGCTTTCTGATTTCCGTGTATTTGCTTGTGACATCCTTTGATAAATCATCAAGTTCTTTATCACGTTTTTTCGCGAATCCCTCACCTATTGCGTCAGTGATGCTTTTAGGATCTTGTTTTATAAAATCCAAAACTATAGACTTTACCCTTTCATCTAAAGTTGAATCTGTTTGTTTTTCTTCTACTTTATTAGATTTGCAGAAGTATGTAGAAGCAGAGATAGCGATTGCTGCAAGTGATACAAACAAAGAAAGTTTATTGCAACAAGAAGAGTTTTTGTTTTCCATAAAATATTTTTTTAACATAGTAACTAATTAAATTTTATCTTTGTGGTTTTAAAATAGCAACCAATCTTTAGAATTTATAATCTATATCTTTTAGGTTATGTATATTGCGTCGAAAAGAGCTAATTTTTGTATTGCAAAAAGCGAAATAATATATTCTAAGCCGTATCGTTGTTCTTTTTTATAGTTAGTTGAGCTTTTTCAATGTGATTAATATATAAAAATTTATGGGAGTTTTTATTATTGGACAAATTTTACAATATAGTCGTATCATATCAGAAGGCACGACATACTCTTTGTCATTGCTTTTTCACGATAAAAGATTAGTTAATGTGATATACTTTGTGGTATCACAAATTTTTGAAAGGATGCTTAATTATGAAAAAAGGTATTTTAAATTATACTCATCAAGAATTAGTCCGAGAACTATCATTATTTGGCCTGCAAAAATTTCGTGTTAATCAAATTTACCAATGGTTATATAGACATGGCGTAACGGAATTTTCTAGTATGACTAATATTGGCAAAAACATTAGAGAAAAACTAGAAGAATCGTTTTATATATATAGACCAAAAATATCAAATATTGCAAAGTCAAAAGATGGAACAATAAAATTTCTATTAGAACTATGCGATCAAAATACAATCGAAACAGTTTTTATTCCAGAAAAACACAGAAACACAATATGCGTATCTTCGCAAGTTGGCTGCTCAGTCGGATGTCTCTTTTGCAATACTGGCTATAATGGATTCGTTAGGAATTTAACGGCAGAAGAAATTATAGGACAATTTTTAATAGTAAAAGATTACCTTAATCTTTGGAAATCAGATACACGTCTTTCTAATGTTGTTTTTATGGGTATGGGAGAACCTTTATTTAACTTTGAAAATGTTCAAAAATCTATATATAACTTAATGCGTGATGAAGAACATGGAATATCAAGACGACGAATAACAGTTTCCACATCAGGAATAACACCAAAGCTTAAAGAAATTATAAAGGACCTACCATGCAGACTTGCGATATCTCTTCACGCTCCGAACGACCTTATTAGAAGCCAGATTATGCCAATAAACAATAAATTTAAATTAAGTGAACTTATTGACGTTTGCAAAGAATACTCGCAATATCAAAAATACCTAAAGATAACGTTTGAATACCTTTTATTAGATGGAGTAAACGACTCTGAAACTAACGCTTATGAGTTAATAAATCTTTTAACTGGAATTAATGCAAAGGTAAACCTATTACAGTTTAATTCTTGGGCTGGATGTCGTTTTAAAGCTTCTCAAAAAAACAATGTATTACGTTTCGCCAAAATACTTGAATCAAACGGTATAGAAGCCCCTATACGAGCAAGACGAGGAGAGGATATAATGGCAGCTTGCGGGCAATTAAGTTCTAAAAAATAGCAAAGCATAGACAAGCATCCTAACAACTAATAAATTATTAATAAGTGAAACAGTTGCTGATTGCAGTGCGACAGCCTATATCATCATAAAACATATACTTTATATAGCACACCAATAAACAATATTACATCCAGTATTTCTAATAACTTTAGGTAAGATGTGTTAGTAAACATGCAGCGCACAGCGCCATTCCCGCCGCGGACCGCGTCACAAGAGCTGAATGCTTATTGATAAACTTATAACAAACACGCATAAAATAAACATAAAATTTGTTGCACGCCACAAGGCAACGTATACAATCGCAATAGTAGCAATCACAAACATAAGCCACCTTCCACGTAAGTGGAACCTGTGGCTGGGTAGCAGTGTCTTTCTTTAAATCAATCATATAACTTTATGTAAAAGTTTACATATTACTACCCCTCATCTACAGATTCATATTCATTATCTACAGATGTTTGCCAACTAAAGTTAACATTTTCCCTTTCTCCATTAAATATAAGTCCAGTTGCAATTTTTATTAGATTAAATAATAATACATCGTTATTATTGTTGTATATATATTTTATATATTTACAACTTTTAGGTATAACTATATTAACAGGTTTATTATCAGTACCATTTAGTGTTATCTTAAAGTTATTACTATTAGGTATAGATATACTCTTAGGTAGTATAAAGGTAGATCCTCCTTTTAGAGTAAATGTACCTTTATTACCACATCCAGATAGATCTGTTATATTAGATATATCTATAGTTCCTGTACTAGTATTAGTTAGAGTAGCATTACTAGCGATATATATACTACTACTACCTTTAAATGTTATAGTTCCTGTATTGTTTAATGTAGCATTACCATATAATCCTAACCCTCCATTATTAATATCCATAGTGCCATTATTACTAATATTATTACGAAGACCTAATGCACTATAGTTATCTATTATAACATTACCATTGTTAGTAAATGTTTTATAACAATCTGATACAAAATAATATCTATCAGTATAGTTTGTTATTAACTTTAATGTATAATCTTTATTAATAGTTACTGTATTCTTAACTTTCCAATATTTATTAACGATTTTAACTCTGGTATTAAACACATATGTATTATCTTCTTCTGTAGACCAATAGTTATAATCTGTTTTATTCTCTAGATCTGTTGCTACTGCTTTGCCTTTAGTAGTCTTTCCTATAGTTATAGGATTATTTACTGTTATTTCTTCTGTTTGCCAACTAAACTCTACATAATCTCTATTATCATCACCAAATGTAAACCCTGTTGCAGCTTTTATTGCATAAAATAAGTCTTCTTTATTATTGTTATCTATATCTTTTATATATGCACAATCTTTAGGTATAAGTATATTAACAGGATTATCTTTAGTACCATTTAGTGTTATAGGTTTCTTCCATCTAGATGTATTAATCTTCTTACTATCTCCTAATATATTCTTAGGTAGTATAAAGATAGATCCTCCTTCTAGTTTAAATGTACCATAATTATTACCCCATTCAGATAGATTTGTTATATTAGATATATCTATAGTTCCTGTATTAGTTAGAGTATCATAACAGATATATATAAAACTACTATCTTGTAATGTTATAGTTCCTTTATTAGTTAGAGTACTATTATTGATATATATATATAACTATTATCTTTTAATGTAATAGTTCCTGTATTGTTTAATGTAGCACTATTATGTAATCCTAATCTTCCATTAATAACATTTATAGTACCATTATTAGTACTAGGATTATTATTAATAAGATCTAATCTACTATATTTGTCTATTATAACATTACCATTGTTAGTAAATGTATTATTACAGTTTAATACAGATTTATAATCTGTATATCCTGTTTTTATTAACTTTAATATATAATCTTTATCAATAGTTACTGGTTTATTAGCTATCCAATGTTTATTATTAAACACATATGTTTTACCATCTAACCAATAGTTATAACCTGTTTCTGTAGGAACAGATGGTGTACTACCTATAGTTATATCACTATCTACTGCTATATCAGCTGCATATAAAGACATACAGCTTATAGCACTTATACATAATAATGATTTCTTGATATTAAACATCTTCCTTACCTCATTAGGTGTAAACATCTTATTAATATTATAGCATAAATCTGATAGCAGTTTAACTGATATGTA
>JAFUQI010000015.1 GCA_017481035.1 Alphaproteobacteria bacterium
ATAATACTTAAAATTTTCTTCATAATAAAAACACTAAAATATAAATCATGTACAATTATGAAGGATCGATTCAATCTATGCACTATAAAAACACAAACTTACAGTTGAAAATAATTCGTTCTTTCAACCAAATGGAGAACTGCGAGCCATCTTTTCACAGACTCAACCTATCAACAAAACATATCACTCACAAGCGGAAGGCGCAGCATAACGGTTATATATAAGCAACCATATAAGACTACCACCATAGTTTTTTGCAAAAATGGTGGCAGCACCACCATTTAAATCAATATATAAACTCCAACAAATGTTTACATATTAATCACACTCATCTACATATTCATATTCATTATCTATAGATGTTTGCCAGCTAAACTTAACATTATCCTTATCTTCACTAAATGTAAATCCTGTTGCATCTTCTATTGCTTCAAATAAGTCTTCTTTTTTATTGTTGTCTATATTTTTTATATATTCACAATCTTTAGGTATAACTATATTAACAGGATTATTATCAGTACCATTTAGTATTATAGGATTAATCCGCCAAGATGTATTAATCTTATTAGTAGGTATACTCTTAGGTAGTATAAAGGTAGATCCTCCTTCTAGTTTAAATGTACCATAATTATTACCCCATTCAGATAGATCTGTTATATTAGATATATCTATAGTTCCTGTATTAGTTAGAGTACTACTATCACTGATCACTATATAACTACTATCTTTAAATGTAATAGTTCCTTTATTATTTAATGTAGCACTCCAATATAATCCTAACTTTCCAGTAATAATATATATAGTGCCATTGTTAATACTATCACTTATAGTAGTATTATTATAGTCTATAGATAATGCACCATAGTTATCTATTATAACATTACCATTATTAGTAAATATATTATTACAGTCTAATACATAATAATAACTATTATAGTCTGTTAATAACTTTAATGTATAGCCTTCATCAACAGTTACTGTACCTTTAGGTTTCCAATATGTATAATTGTTATTACTACTTGTGTTAAACACATATGTATTACTATTTTCCCAATAGTTATAACCTGTTTCTGTAGGAACAGATGGTGTACTACCTATAGTTATAGGATTAGTTACTTCTATAGTAGATGCATACAAAGACATACAGCTTATAGCACTTATACATAATAACGATTTCTTAATGTTAAACATCTTACTTACCTCCTTTGGTATTAAACTTTTATGAATAAATATTCATAGCATACAATAATATTATAGCATACAATAATTAAGATAGCAATGTAAATTATATATAGTGAGTGGATGTTGGTATAATATGAACATTCTTTGGGAGAATGGGTATAGTATGATTATTAACATTATTACCAACTTCAACATCAAAGTTATGTGTTATTCTGATGTCATTGCACCACCATTAACCAACTCGAAAAAAAATTTAGTACATATACTTGTTGAAAAATTTTTTCTATGACTGTTTTAATCGCATGAAAGATAGATCATTTTATACACTTATTGTTTTATCTTTATTTTAATCGTGTCTTTTTTAAACCTTACATCTACTATATTTTTTCCATCGGATACCTTCCATCCTATTATACGCCAGACATTGTTTGTGCCTTTATACTTTTCAAAACTTAGTATTATCTCACTATCTAATAAAAACTTTTTATCTATTTTTATTTCGATTTCATCTTTAGCATCTTTTATTATTGTTGGATTAGTTTTTGCTAGATCTAATTGTCCAGATAATATTTTATACAAATGAGATTTACTAATATCGTGTGTTTTTTTATTATTTTGTTGAGTTACAATCATCTCATTGTTACGTACATTAATCTTTGGGGATTGGTTGCCATTATCATACCTTATTTCAACAGCTACTTGTCCATCTTTGCGATATAACATAAAAGTACCAGTCAAAGTATCAGTTGCTGTCTTTTGTTCAAAATGTGAACTCATTTCTTCTATCGAATTTATGATCTGCTGAATTTGCTGAATGTGCTTTTGCGAATATTGAAGATTTTCTTGAGGTAATAACTGAAAAACTGGGTGCATCAACACCCAGAGAGTATATTTTAATTTCATTATCTTGAGTAAAACTCAATCACGAGGTTTGGTTCCATTTGAACTGGGTATGGAACATCCGCAAATTTTGGAGCTCTCAGGTATTTGCCCTTGAGGCCTTTGTCTGCCATTTCACAATAATCTGGAACTTCACGTTCGCTAGTGCTTATAGCTGTTTGAACATTTGCATTCTCTTTCATCTTATTAGCTACTGCAATTTCATCCCCATCTTTTACTAGGTATGATGCTATATTAACTCTTTTACCATTTACTGTAATATGTCCATGATTAATAAGCTGTCTTGCAGCAAAAACAGTTATTGCAAATTTCATTCTATAAACAACTGCATCTAGTCTTCTTTCGAGAAGTTCAATTAAGTTTTCAGTTGTATCTCCTTGGCGTCTAACTGCCTCTTGATAAATTTTTCTGAATTGCTTTTCGCCTATGTTTCCGTAGTATCCCTTTAGTTTCTGTTTAGCGTGTAATTGCAGGCAGTAATCAGATGGTTTCGACTTGTTTTTTCCGTGTTCTCCTGGAGCATAATTCCTCGTATTAAAAGGACTTTTTGCTCTCCCCCATAAGTTCACTCCTAGTCTTCTATCAATTTTGTATTTTGCGCCAACTCTTTTTGACATATTTGAAAAAAACCTCGTTACAAATAAAATATATGTATCATATAATATTTTCATTAAAACACATCATTGCACCTAGTGTCAAGAATGTTTAAAGATCAGCTCGGTTGTAATGATGCGTTTTTTTGTGTGAAGTTGTTTTTTACTTCAAGACCAAAGCCTTTATTGCGTTAAAGTTTACGATATCTCCACCGACACGCTTCGTTGCATAAAATTCTATGAATGGCTTTGCATTATAGGGATCCTTCAAAATTGATATATTTGGTTTTTCAGCAATGTGATAACCTTCATAAAGATTAGCAAACAGAACAACAGCTTTTGCTTCTGTTATTTTGGACATATCGTCACAGATTACAACTGGGTACCCAAGCAATGTATCCGGTATGCCATGCGCTATTGAATTTTGCCACAAAAACTTTCCGTTTGTTTCGTCTTTCAATGTACGTATATAAGACGCAACATTTCTTGACATAATCCAAGAGGCACCTCCAAGATACTTAGAATTAAGCTTTTCCATTAATTCAAAAAGTTTTTCTGTTTTTATCTTTCCAGGACTTCCTCCAATAACGCCTTCTATTGAACGATTTTTTGGACCTTCAGTTGAGATGTCGTAACTTAAGATACCTTTTGGTTGACTTAAACCGTCGCCATAGAGAAATGCTTTGTTTTCTAATGCAGCCATATGAGTTGTTATTTTTTCTTGAATAAAATCTTCTACACTTGAACTTTCGTCTTCAAGCAAAGAATGCGTCACTCTTGGCTTTGTAAATAACTGGTGAAGATGTATTGATACCTTTGAAACTGACGATATATCTTCAAACTTTATTACCTCGTCAGTGACCCATCCTGAATCTTCAGAATTTTCTGAGTCTATCACAACATCAAGCCTATCACCGGAAATATAACTTACTTTAGATAACGACTTAATAGGGCTCAATGTTTTTATTTTGTTTGCAAGCGAATTTACGTAAGACATAGGCATATCGATCTTCTCAGAATGGTCTGGGTTTCCTTTTAAAAATTTTATAAATTGCTTTGGATCAACAATTGATTGAGCGTCTGAATGCAATTCTGGTGTTAACATAAAAAATTCTCCTTTAAAAAATATTGATAAAAAAAGTAACTTAAAGTTGATCAGGTGTGATAAGATTAACCTAGATATGGTCACATAGCTCAGCTGGTAGAGCACCGTGTTCACATCGCGGTGGCCACAGGTTCAAGTCCTGTTGTGACCACCAGTAATCCTCTGATCTACATATATGTTAACGTAAGTTATTTTTCTGTGTCAAAAAATAAAAACTCCCATAAAGGTTTAACTAATCTTTTAACATATGTTCTATATCTTTTATATCTAAGTTAAGACATGTTGCTATTGTTTCATTATCAAACCCTTTGGCTTTCATATTCCTAGCGATATCAATCTTCTCTTGAAGTCTACCCTTCTTTAATCCCTCTTCTATACCTTCTATTCTACCTTCTACCTTACCTGTTATTCTTCCTTCTAGTATACCTTCTTCTCTTGCTAGTGTTGTTTCACTTATCATA
>JAFUQI010000016.1 GCA_017481035.1 Alphaproteobacteria bacterium
AATATTATAGCATACAATAATTAAGATAACAATGTAAATGATATGTATAGTGAGTGATGTAATAATTGCAACAACATGGCAACCTAAGTCTTTTTGAAATATATATAGTAATTATATTGATAGTTCGCAATTGATATTATCAATTGTGTCTAAGCAACAATACTAACATTGGAAGGCATCATGATAACAATATATTAAAGCAGGCGGCGGGAATGGCGCGGGGCGCCGCCTGGTTATGCACAATGCAATAACTAGCATTATATATGAGCATTATAGATGTAAGCTTCATTGATATAACTGCTATACTACACCAGGAAACTATAGAATACTCAAAAATTTAGCAGCATCTAAAACGAAGAAGGCAAGCAAAACTAGCTACATATTAAGCCGACAGCACCCAGCGTATTTTCCCCGCGGTCGGCTTATGAATAAAGAAGCATCCTACAACATTAATCATCATTAAGCCAGCTTCTGCAGAGTACGTTAAGATCAGCAATTGATATGTCAAACTTATAACAAACACGCATAATATAAACATAAAATTTGCTGTACCTCATACGCAACATATACAACCGCAATCGAAATAGCAGTCGGTGCCACCGCGCCATTCCCGCCGCCTGATTATGCGAAATGCAATAACTATAATTATAGATAAAAGCTTCCTTGATATAATTGCTATACTACACCAGGAAACTATAGAATACTCAAAAATTTAGTAGCATCTAAAACGAAGAAGGCAAGCAAAACTAGCTACATATTAAGCCGACAGCACCCAGCGTATTTTCCCCGCGGTCGGCTTATGAATAAAGAAGCATCCTATAACCTTTTATCATCATTAAATACAACGCGCAGAGTGGCGCGAAGAGCAGAATGCTTATTGATATGTTAAACTTATAACAAACGCGCATAAAATAAGCATAAAATTTGCCGCACATCACAACGCAACATATAACCCGCAACCGAAATAGCATAATGCAGTACCCAGAGCCTTTTCCAGCAGCCGGCTTATGCGCAATACAATAACTAGCATATACATAAGCTTCATTGATATAGCGGACACAGTATGGCTACCTAAGCATTTTATTTATTTTATATCTCATAAAAATTGATAAATACTTTTTATCTAGGAAAATTTAATGATCATTTGCTTTTGCAGTACATATCGGATTTTTAGACTTAGTCAATATAAAATCTACGATTTCCTGTATTTCTGTATTATCCTTATATTTTTCCTTAATATTTTCAACGTTATGAGTAAACTGTTTTATATCTGTTTTTGTTTCAAAGATTTCTTTATAAACTTCAAGCATTGTAGATATTTCGCTAGCCGAAAATCCTTTTCGTTTTAGGCCTACAATATTTAACCCTTTTAGAGTCGTATCTCGTTCGCTCCATGCTATACCGTATGGGATTACATCTCTATTAATACCTGAAAAACCCCCTATCATAGCGTTTTTACCTATTCTTGAAAACTGTTTTACAGCTGACATACCGCCTATAATTGCATTATCTTCGACTATAACGTGTCCAGAAAGATTAACTCCGTTTACTAAAATAACATTATTTCCTACAATACAATCATGAGCTATATGACAATAGGCCATTACAAGACAGTTGTCTCCGATTTTGGTAAGCATCCCTCCGCCTTCTGTGCCTATGTTTGCAGTCACATATTCACGAATAACTGTGTTCTTTCCTATTTCAAGTTTTGCAGGTTCTCCTTTGTATTTTAGATCTTGTGGACGTTGTCCCAACGAAGCGAATGGATATATATATGCACCTTCTCCTATTACGGTTCTTTCCTCGATAACGACATGTGACTGTAATATTGCGTTATCGTTTATTTCAACATGAGGACCTACACAGCAAAAAGGACCTATCTTAACGTTATTTCCTATTTTCGCACCGTTGGTGATAATTGCTGTTGGATGGATTTGAGCGCTTTTGGCTATTGTCATATTTATTTATCCTTCAGGAATCATTGCTTTAAATTCAGCCTCATCTGCAAGTACGTCATCTACAAATGCTTTTGCTATGAATTTCCAGAACTTATTACCTCTTCTTTGATCGATTTCGATTTCAAACTTAACAACATCTCCAGGAACTATTGGACGTTTAAACTTTGCGTTTTCTATTGATGTAAAGTAGACAAAATCAGAAGAACCTGGTTTTGTTACTCCTTCTTCGATTAACGTTGCAAATGCCAATACACCTGCAGCTTGGGCCATCGCCTCTATTATCAATACCCCAGGCATAACTGGATAATTCGGAAAGTGCCCTTGAAAGAACCATTCGTTATTTGTTACATTTTTATAAGCAATACAGGATTTGCCAACTTCGATATTTTTAACCTTATCTATCATCAAAAATGGATAACGATGAGGGATTATTTTTTGGATGTCCTCAGACCTTAAAACTTCAGGAATAATCATTTCTTCGATTCCTTTTTTGTTTGTGATTTATTGACTGGTTGTTGTTTGTTTTGAGTCGTTCTTTGATCTTCTCCTGAGTGTGGTTGTTGCTCTTGGATTTGGTCTGTAATAGTTCTGGCAGATTGAAGTTTATTGCTGTTTAATGTTGCCATCAAAATACAGTTACACAAAAATATACTAGCTAAAATCCAAGTTGCTTTAGTTAAAATATTCGATGTTCCTCTAGCATTAAACATTCCACTTCCACCACTGTTAGCAAACAAAGAGCTGCCTCCTTCGTTTTTCTGAATCAGAATTGCCAAGATTAAAAACACTGTAACTAAAACGTGTATAGCTAATAGAATACCCATATTATCTCCTACTTACTTTGCAGTTAAAATTGCTAGAATTGTATTGCCTTCTAATTTAGCAGGCGATTCCTCTTTGGCAAATTCTTGGCAAAAATCCAATATTTTTTGTATTACTTCTTTTCCAAGATCTTGCCTGGTCATCTCTCTTCCTCTAAAGCGCAGGCTAAGCTTAACTTTGTTGCCATTCTCTATAAACTTACGTATTGCTTTACACTTAATAAGCAGATCATTCTCTCCTATAAATGGACGAACTTGGACTTCTTTTATTTCAATGACTTTTTGCTTCTTTTTGGATTCTGCCTTCTTTTTTTGAAGTTCGTATTTATACTTTCCATAATCCAAAACCTTACAAACAGGAGGTTTCGCATCGTTTGATACAAGATAAAGGTCTAGTCCATCATTATAAGCAATAGATTTGGCGGTTTGCAATGGAACTATTCCTAACTGTTCGCCATCTTTGCCTATTAGCCGAACTTCTTCTGCTATTATATCATCGTTAATTAATTCTTGTTTTGCTACGCTTGATTTTTTAGGTTGAACAGGTTTTGCCAAAAGACAATATTAAAACTAAGACTACTATCGTAATGATAGCGTTTTTTATATTGAATGGCAAGTTTTTTGAATACAAAGAATCAACGGACTACCTTAACACCATAAAATTATATGCTGGCTATAGATAACTTACTCATAATCATTGCTATCTTTTATAAGATTATTTGTTTCTATGCTTTTTATTCACAATACTTTGCTCTTTTATCTAATTTAGCTTAGTTCTTGTCATTGGCCTTACATATTTATCTCTGTTTTACTAAAAAGAAAACCAGTTGTTGTTGCACTATTACAACAAACAGAGAGAACAATATTTAAAGCATGCTGCGCCAAGTACAATCACAAACCTAACATATCAACAACAAACATAAGCCACCTTCCACGTAAGTGGAACCAGTGGCTGAGTGGCAGTGCCACACCCATATCTCTTCATAAACCTATAACACTTTATCACCTACCTATAAACAACCACTATACTTACTACTATATTTTTTTGAAAAAAGGTTCGAAGAAAGAAATATAAATGAAGCAAGCCGCTGTCAATGGCCTTTAGAGTGAAACGTGCCTTGACAGGTAAGGCTTAGCTGAATTGATATAATGCGAACAGCCTTTTTGAAATATATATA
>JAFUQI010000017.1 GCA_017481035.1 Alphaproteobacteria bacterium
TATATTTCAAAAAGGCTGTTCGCATTATATCAATGAAGCTTCACTATATGTCAAGGTTCACTTACGTTCTCCACCTTGACATAAGTTCTCTTCATTTATATTTCTTTCTTCGAACCTTTTTTCAAAAAAATATAGTAGTAGGGATAATAGTTGCTGTAGTATGGTTGTCGCACTACGACCGCCACTGGTTCACTTCTTACGAAGTGAAGGTGGCTTAGGTTTGTTGTTGGTATTTCATTAAAAATAAAAAACTTGTTGACATAACATAATCTGAGGAGCTACAATGGAGAGTATAAGGGCCTTTAGTTCAGTTGGTTAGAACCCTCCGCTCATAACGGAGTTGTCGTAGGTTCGAGTCCTACAGGGCCCACCACTGTTTTTCCAATATAAAATACTGGCAGATTGTTTTTTGTGAGGCTTATTTTTTGCGTATTGAACAAAAGCATATGTGCTACAATTGTTATTGCGTAGATCTAGCATCATAGGAGATTTAAGTGGCAGTTAATAACTTTGCAACCAATACTGGTATAAAAGACATGTTGCGCATTTCATTTCCGATGATGATTTCGGCTTTGTCTTCGCACTTTATGATGATACTTGATCAGTTAATTCTTTCTAGATATTCATTAGACGCTATGACCGGTGCTGCGTCTGCGTCCGTCTGGTGTGCTGCTATTCAGTGTGCTGCAATGTCAATAACTATGGTATCTGGGGCATTTGCTGGAAATTATAATGGAGCATGCAAATTTAAACTTGCAGGTAGCCCTACATGGCAAATGATTTGGTTTGCTGTTGCTTTATTCGCATTATCAATTCCTTTGTCTTTTTTAATGGCAGACATTTGCGTTCCAAGAAACCTTGCTTCAGAAGGAATCCCGTACTTTAAAATACTTATGTTCTTTTCTCCAGTAACTGGCATTTACTATGCAATTTCGTCATTCTTTATCGCAATCAATAAGGGATCTCTAGTTACTAAATCGATACTAGCTTCAAACGTAGTAAATATAGTTTTAGATATCACATTGGTCTTTGGATACTTTGGAATAGAACAATATAAAGGAGCAGCTGGAGCCGCAATAGGCACAGTCGTTGCATGGATAGTTAATATGCTCATTCTTTTTGTTTGTTTTTTGCGCAAAGATATACGCCAGAAGTATGGAACTGACTACTTTAAATTAAGACTACAAAAAATGAAGGAGTGTTTAAAGCTTGGAGTTGCCGGGGGTATTGGTCATATATTTGAGATGTCGTCGTGGGGAATAATATATTATTTGCTGGCCAAAGTCGGAAAAGAAATAGCTATGATTCAATCAATAGCTGTTTCTGTTAATATTTTTATGGCCTTTATCGTTTCCGGACTTGAGAAGGGTATAATGGCAATGACAGCAAATTTGCTTGGAGCAAATCTTAAAGAAAAAATTTCAATAATTTTAAAAAATGGTATTTTTATACATTTATCATGCACGATATTAGCCTCTATTGTATTTATCTTTTTTCCAGAAATAATAACGTCAAATTTTATACATTTTGATGTATCTCAAGAAGTGCTTGATCAAACATTAACAATACTAAAAATGGTTTTAATTTACTTTTTGTTTGATGGTATAGTTTGGGTAATTGCTGGTGTAATTGAAGGTGGTGGCGATATTAACTATACGATGGTATCAATAGCTGTGTGTCTTTGGTTTTTGGGTGCAGTTCCAACATTTATATTATCAAAGTTAGGTATGCTTAGTATAGAATTGACGTGGACATTTTTAATAGCTTCAGTTGTAACGATTGTTGGAATTTTGTATCATAGGTATAAGAGCGATAAGTGGATCCATATCAAAGTATGACGCCAATAAAAAACGAGTTTTCAAGAAAGTTGACAATTGACCAATCAATTGTTGGAAAAGAAAACACAATTACAGCAAATGAGGCCGAACTGGATTTACTTGCAAAAAGATTTGAAGTTAATAAAATTTACAATATTGATGCAACATATATAATAACAGAAAAGGCTGATATCTATGGTGCCTATATATTATCAATGCTACTGACATCAAAAGTTTCAAAGTTTGTTGCAGGTGGAACATCAGAGGATATAGACATAAATGAAAAGTTCGATGTTGTTTTATTGGATGAGGATATGGCTCGAAATAATCACGAACAATTGCATAACTGTGATATAGAGCTTTTTGAAAATGGCAATATTGTCGACATAGGAGAAATTGCAGCACAATATATCGCTCTTTGTATATTTATGTAAATGGAAATAAAATTTGCAAAAGCCACAACTAATGGCAACGATTTTGTAATTATAGAAAAAGCGTTTTTCAAGCAACATAAAGATTGTCTAACAAAAATAGCAAACAGGCGCTTTGGAATAGGTTGTGATCAAGTTATCATAGTCCATAAGTTTTCCGAAAATGAATATGAGATAGAATTCTATAACCAAGATGGATCACATGCAGCAATGTGTGGTAACGGAACATGTGCTGCCTTAAAATACTTGCACGAACGAACGATTATCAAGGATCAAGTAAATTTTCTGATTTGCGGAACAAAGTATAAAGGAAAAATATCTGACGATTATGTTTCTGCAGAATTTCCACTCCCAAAACGAATGTTAAACTTTATCGATACTGGTAATAAACATAAAATCTTTAATATGCAGGATATTAAAAACATAGAAGAATTATCCAAAGAACATTATGAATATAATTTGCATTTTATTGAATATGTTAATCAAAGAACTATACGTATGAAAACATATGAACGAGGCGTTGGATGGACTTTAGCCTGTGGCAGTGGGGCTGTTGCTGTAGCTTTTAACGAAGGAATCCTTGGCGATATTTATATAATACACGATGGAGGAAACTCAACTGTTAATATTAGTGAAAATTCAGCAATCTTAAAAACAGATCCAAAAATTATTTTTGATGGGATATATTATGTCGAATAGAGTTAGTTATAATATCAACGATATCCTTCAAGATATCGAAGGAACGCCAAATGGTGTTGGATTTGATGTTTCTTTAACAAATGTTTATGACGATATTAAAAATGCCAAATTTGAAGATGATGATAGTGTGTCCTTTGGTGTTTGGGAACGAGACCTGAAAAAAGCAGATTGGATTCTTGTAGAAAAATTATGCATTAATGCCTTAAAGAAACAAACAAAAGATTTTCAAATTGTTGGATGGCTTTTGGAAGCAATATGCATACTTGATGGTTTTAGCGGTATCTTAGTTGGCATAGATATTCTTGATAAATTTACAGACATTTTTTTTGAATTAGGCTATCCAAAAAAGTCAGAAGAAGATGAAAAAGAAGAACAGAAATTACGCATATTAGACTGGATAGGCAAAACTATCTATAAACGATCAAAATTTATAAAATTTGCGGAAACACCTACAGGCGAATATGTGAATTTATATAACTACGAATACGCTAACGAACTAAAAAAAATTACGACAAGAGAACCTTCTAAGGCTCAACAAATGCTTGATAACGCTAAAAAACATAATATAAAAACAATTGATGAGGTTCAAAAAATAATATCTTGCAATGTTTTAAACAACAACGAAATATTAAGTCAGGTTTTAAAAAATATAGATTCATTAAATGAAACATTAAAAAATAAAACAGAATCTGAACGTGCAATTTTTACAGAATTATCTGCGAATATATCAACAATTTTGCGACTTACAGATAACGTTAGTCATGAAGATAATTTGCAAGACAACAAAAAAGATATTGAAGAGAAAAGAATTCAAACGCTTTCTCCAAGAGAAGAAGTATATAAAAGTTTGGAAAAATTATCTTTCGAACTCGAACAAATAGAAAAACATAGCCCTAGTTTTCATATATTAAGGTTAGTATTATCTTGGAAGGACAAAAATATTCTTGAAATAGTTGAAGATATCAAAAATGGCTCGACAGACTCACATAAACTTTTAAAATTTTTAATGAGCTAAAAACAAACGTTTATGTTAGAAACATATTATATGTTTGTAACTTATACCGTAACATGCATTTCATTTTGTTGTTGCAGATTATTAATATCAGTTATGAATCAAAAAACATATAGTAGTAGAAATATTGATTTGCAGGCAGATCGTATAAGTTATATGTTCATGAAATATGGTTTTTGCAGCAGTTCACATCCTACGAAGTGAACGCTGTTTATCTTTATGGTTGGTAGTTGCCCATTATTTTTGGTAGCATGTGTTTTGACTATGCAAAAATCGAACTGTTATTTTTTATAAGATGGCACTATATATTTGAGCAGAACAATTAAAACATTCTCCCTATTCCAATCCTTATGTGATGTACATTGTGTTTAATGGATTTGCAACCAATCTGCCAGTTCTTATGCGGAAATGGCTTAATCGTTTTTAAAGACAACTTACTCGGAAACTCAAATTTATACTCTGATCGCACAAACCAACTGTCTTTGAAAGGAATGTTAAATCCGCATCCTATTACAGGCGTTATATGTGTTTTCTTTTTTGATTGTTTGTGCTGATCTGTAACACTTTCGCTATCAGAGATTGTTAAAAAGGTTCTGTATTTTATATTTTTAGTTTTTAAACCAGCTATTACGTAAAATTCAGCATTACTAAATTTATGATACAAAAATCCTTTTAAAGTTGCTGCAAAACGTTCTTTATAGTGAATTGCAAATTGATATAGTGTATTCTCATCAGTATATAAATGTGAAGCTACAATATTTGAAATCGTACTTGTATTCGCGTTAAAAGATAGTTCTACCCCCCCCCATTCGCCTTAGAGTTGAATTTGTGTCCTGCAAACAATCTAGTTGTTAATTTTGTCTTTGTAATGTTTCTATTAACGTGATAATCTCCTGGAGCAATAACTCCTTGTACAAAACTATTTCGATATGCTGACAAATCAGTATGTGTTTTAGTGTTAAAACACGAAGGCCCTATATCAAATCCTCCATAGAATCCAGAGGCATATAAACTTGAAGTTAGAACTTCTAACATAACTAATTTGATGTGTTTCATAATATTGTTTCCTTAAAAATTTAATTCTTAGATATATTCTACGAAATAAAAGTTAAAAAAATATTTAAAAAAACTTTTAGATAAGGCAAAAAATCTGTTACAAAAAAAAGAAACATTGGCAAGACTGCAGAAATAATGAGCTTACCAACACAAAAAAGTGGAAAGAGATCTTTATTATTCGTATGGTTACGTTATTGAATGTTATTAATTATTTGACGTTAATTTTAAAATTAGCGACTCTAGCTCTTCACAGTTTTTGCACGTAATTGTAAATACAGCCCCTTTTTTAGTAATCTTTAACTTTGTGTCAACGCCTAACGCATTTTTAACTCTTTCAGCAAGGTCTTCAGATTCAAAATCTCGAGACATTTCTATTGGTGTTTTGTTTTGCTCCTGTAATCTCGTGCCTTTTTCGGTCGATGCCTTCAGGAATGATTCAAGATGCCTCACTGACCATTTCTCATTGATAACTTGCCTTGCAATATCTATAGCGTCCGGATGTCCTACTAATATTTTTGCATGACCAAACGATAAATCTCCATTTTTTACAAGTTCTCTTACCTCTTCTGGTAGTGTTAGCATTCTTAGAATGTTTGATATATGACTTCTGCTTTTCGATACTACTCGGGCAACCTCATCTTGAGTGTATCCATTTTCATCCATCAACATTCTTAATGCTTCTGCTTCTTCTATAGCGTTTAAATCACTACGCTGTAAGTTTTCTATTAACGCAAGAAGGTTTATATTGTTATCATCACAATCTATTATATGAACAGGAACTTTGCTTAAGTTTGCCAACTTTGCTGCACGTAATCGCCTTTCTCCTGCAATAAGTTTGTATTTATCCTCATCTTTACGTACAGCAATCGGCTGTAAAACTCCGTAATTACTAATTGATTCTGCTAATTCTAGCAACTTTTCATCATCAAATATTTTTCTTGGTTGTTCTCTATTTGTTTCGATTAAGTCTATATTTATCAATTCTGTTGCTTGTAAACTTGTATCGCTTATATCTCCAAGCAAAGCGGCCAACCCTCGTCCTAATTTTGTCTCCATAATTCCTTCCTTTCTTTTTCAATAAACTCTTTTGCTACCTCCATATAAGACAATGATCCTTGAGATCTTACATCGTATATTAACACAGGCTTACCATAGGATGGAGCTTCCGATATTTTTACGTTTCTAGGTATAACTGTTTCAAATACTTTTTCTTTTAAGTGATATCTAACATCCTTTTCGACAGATACACACAGAGAATTTCTCTTATCGAACATTGTCAAAATAACGCCATATAGTTTCAGATTGTTGTTGTAATGTGTCTTGATTCTAGAAATTGATTTCAACAGGCAACTTAAACCCTCTAAGGCATAATATTCACATTGTAACGGAACGATAACGCCATCTGCCGCAACAAGTGCATTTAGCGTTAATAATCCCATAGACGGAGGTGAATCTATGATAATATAATCAAACATATCTTCATATGCGCTTAGAACATTTTTTAACACATATTCTCTATTCTTACTTTGCACTAATTCAATTTCGGCCCCTATTAAATTTACGTTAGCTGGAATGATTGACAAGCCTGGAACAGTAGTTTTTGTTATACATTCCAATAAAGTTATTTTTTTTAGAAGTATATCATACACTGTGTTTTTAGATCTATTGTATATTCCTAACCCTGTCGTAGCATTTCCTTGAGGGTCTAAATCTATTAATAATACTTTTTCATTTATGGCTGCTAAAGCTGTCGCTAGATTGATTGATGTTGTTGTCTTTCCAACACCACCTTTTTGATTTGATATTGATATTATATTCGCTTTCATTGTTTTAATCTCTTCAAACTGTTAACAATAACTATTGCGCTTTTTTTATTTGTGATGCTATCGTGTGTTTTGTAATTGAAATTATATATTTTTTTTGCTTCATTTATTTCGTTTTTATAATTTTCACCTTTTAAGAAAACCCCTGAATCAATATCAAGATGACACATAACGTCAAATATTTTGCTTAAACTACCAAAAGCTCTAGATACGGCTACAAGTTTTTTATTTGCTCCACGTGAAACATTCCAGTTATAAATATCGTTTTGTTCAATTTTGAAGTTCAGGCCAAGCTTAGAGCGAACATCTCTCAAAAAAATGCATTTTTTTGAGTTTTTTTCGCAAAGTGTTATATCTTGAAAACCACAAATAGAAAGAATAACCCCAGGCAATCCAGCGCCACTTCCTATATCAACTATACATTCATCAAAACCGATAAAACTTTCTATTTGAATGCAATCTTTAATATGCCTTTCGTATAAATTATCAACAGTATTTGCTTGTATCAAATTTATATTTTTGTTCCACTGTATAAGCATATGTGCGTATTTTTCAATCAAATCATTCATGAAAACACCACATAAACTATCGGCCATACTTTTATAATATCATAGATTTTTCTTTTATTCAATTACTGATTACAAAGGCACATGACAAAAGCGTCAGAATTTTTGTAATAGTTTTTTCTTATGTTAATTGTTTTGAAGTTATTTTTTGTGTAAAAATTTATAGCAGTTTTATTCTGAAATGAAACTTCTAGGAAGAGTTGCTCTACTGAAAGTTCCGTACAAGAAATTTGAAGTAATAGTGAAGCAACTCCGATATTGCGGTACTCCTTTTGCACAAAAATGTACACAATATCAGCCATATCTATCGAACGCAAATATATTATATAGCCAATAACCAGTTGCCCATCAAAGGCAGCATAAATACAATATTGATCTTTTGATAAAAAGGTTAAAAATTCATCTTTTGTAATCTTGTACTCATTACAGTGTTTCACGTGGAACATTGTAATTGTGTCTAGGTGTTGAATGTCAAGCTTTTTTATTTGTATATCGCGGAGTAAATCCATAGTTTATTACAATATCATGGCTATTAATTTGCATTTTGTTAGTTGCTAGCTTTGATTTAAAAATATAAATTTGATCTAAAGCAAAGTTGTTGCCGTTAAAATAATCTGAATTAGTTGCGAAACCTTTAGATTCATTTGCAATGTATTCGATGGTTTGATTGTCGGCAACAAAACCACAAACAAAAAAATCACCCCTCATAGTTGGTATAGATATAAAACAATCTTTTTTTATAAAATAATAATAAGTTAAAAATGATGAAATACCAAAAAAGTCAACTTTATTAGACGCGATTGAAATTCCTTTTACGATAGAGTGAACCATTCTCATTGTTGTAAAAGATCCAGGACCAGACGGATACAGTATTCTCGATATCTTGTTGCGATCTATTTTTGATAAAAAATCCTTTAAATATAATGGCAAAGAATCTGCAAGGGCTCTGCCTTTAGAATTACCATATTCGACGGATAGTTCGAAGTTTGATATATGAAAACTACCGTTATGAATAAAAATAGATAGTATCATTCTTTTCTCAAGTCAACTGATACGTATTGCGAAATTTTTAAAATCGTTTCATTTGATGGCAATGGAACTTTTAAATTAATACCAGAATCGCGCAAAATGCATTCTTGAAGAATCCACTTTTTTACACCATTTTCTCTCAAAAACTTTGCTATATTAATTAAATCTTGATCTTCAATATACCTTGAATCAACAGTAGTACGAAGTTCAAAATCAACTTTTGAATTAAGCAAAGCTAGTAAGCTTGTTTTTGCTGACTCGCCTGAATTAGCAAGTCTTGTGATTTTGTGGTATTTATCAAATTCTGTCTTTATATCAAAACCAACCCAATCAACATAATTCAATATATCAACAAAACGATCTGTTAAAACACCAGATGTGTGAATTCCAACTAAATATCCTAACTGTTTTATTTGTAAAATTGCATCAACTAAATCAGATTGAATTAACGGTTCACCACCACTAAAAACAACTGCATCTAAAAGTTCGGTTCGTGATTTTAAAAAGTCTAAAACGTCATCAAAGGAAATTTGCCCTGGTCTTGAAATATCTATAAAATCTGGGTTATGACAATACACACATCTATTTGGGCAACCTTGACAAAATATAACTGATGAAATTTTTCCAGGATAATCTAAAGTTGAAAATTTGAGCATTGCTCCGATGCGCAATGCTTCATGTTGTTTTAGTACGTTAATTTTGTTCACGCGAGTTTTACTCCATGCTCTCTAGAAACGATTGCAGTTCGCTTAATGATATTGATGTCGTCGTGTTTGACCCAAATAATCTAATAGACACCGTCCGCTCCTCCATCTCGCGTTTTCCAAGAATTGCTATTACAGGAATCTTTTTTGTTGAGTGTTGTCGTATTTTATATGTGATCTTTTCGTTTGCTGTATCTAGAGTTGTTCTAAATCCGCAATCCTTTAGTAAGTCGTTAACTTCTGATGCATATTCTTTTGTTTCATCCGTGATGCTTGCAACAGCCACTTGAATTGGCGCAAGCCAAAACGGAAATTTTCCAGCATAATTTTCTATCAATATTCCAATGAAGCGTTCTAATGATCCTATTATTGCTCTATGCAACATGACTGGCGTTTTTTTTGACCCGTTTGAGTCTGTGTATGATATGCCAAATCTTTCTGGAAGGTTAAAGTCAACCTGCAGAGTTCCGCACTGCCAATCGCGACCAAGACAGTCTTTTAAAACAAACTCCAATTTAGGGCCGTAGAATGCTCCCTCCCCCTTGTTTAAGGTATAAACAAGCCCAGCAGCGTCAGCTGCCTCTGTAAGCGATTTTTCGGCTAAATCCCAGATTTCGTCTGATCCTACTCTTTTTTCTGGCCTATCTGAAAACTTTACAGCTATGTCTTTAAAACCAAATGTGCTGTATATTTCTTTGAGCATTGAGCATACATTTAGTGTTTCTGAAACGATTTGTTCTGGTGTGCAAAAAATATGTCCATCATCTTGCATAAACGCTCGAAGACGCATAATTCCATGCAATGAACCAGACGATTCGTTTCGATGACATAAACCAAATTCGGCCATTCTTATTGGCAGATCTCTGTAACTTTTAACTGGTCCGCTTTTGTAACATATTATGTGTCCTGGGCAGTTCATTGGCTTTATTGCCATAGAATTATCTTCGTCTTCGACAACAAACATATTTTCTTTGAACTTTTCCCAATGTCCAGACGTCTCCCATAGTTCTCGATTCATTAGTTGTGGGGTTTGAACTAAAAAATAATCGTTTTTTCTTATGACTTTTGTTAAATAGTCTTTGATTAATCCGAATATTATGGCCCCGTTTTTTAGCCAAAATACATTTCCAGGAGCAACATCATCAAGATGGAATATTTCCAGTTCTTGTCCTAGTTTTCTGTGATCTCGTGCTTGAGCTTGTTCGATCAAATCAAAATAACATTTCAGCTCCTTTTTGCTTGGGAAGACAGTGCCATATATGCGTTGAAGCATATCTCTATTTGAATCCCCCCTCCAATATGCACCGGCAACAGAAGTTAATTTAAAAGCATCAGCTGGTATGTATTTTGTTGATGGTATATGCGGGCCACGGCATAAGTCTATAAAACCGTCAAGTTCGTATGTGGTAACTGTATCTTCTTCAATAGCTTGACAGAGTTCAACTTTGTATTTTTGTCCAATATTTGAAAAATATTCTATAGCATCTTTTTTTGAAATAACTTTCTTTTTAAAAGGAATATCTCTGTCGATAATCTCTTTCATCTTGCATTCTATACTTGAAAGGTCTTCTATCGAATATGTTTTTTGGCACTTTATGTCATAATAAAATCCGTTATCGATCGATGGACCTATAGCTAATTTTGCTTCTTTATTTAACTCTAATATAGCCTTAGCAAGAACGTGCGATGTTGAATGTCTAAGTATAGCTAGCCCTACTGCATCTGCGTATGTTATTATGTTGATCTTTGAATCGTTTGATAACTGTACAGATAAATCAACAAGAGTACCGTCAACTTCTGCAGCTAAAGATTTTTTGTGTATACCGAGTTCCTTGGCGAGATCTAACACAGTAGAATCTTCTTTTATTTCAAACTTTTTGCCATCTTTTAAATATATGAACATAAAGATCACCCAACGACTTTTGGAACGCAAAACATATCAAATTTTTTCTGGTTTGTATTTGACATAACCTCGCTACGTGTGTTTGTTTCGATAACTACATCGTGTCGTTCAGGAGTTGTTTTTATGTCGGGATCACAGTCTAAATCGATACTAGAAACATCTATTTTTGCAAGCTGATCGATCCATTCGAATACTTGATTTATTTTGTTTAAAAAAGATTCTTTGTCGTTTTCATAAATTGCTATCTTTGCTAAGCTGCAAACTTTTTCAAACTCTTTATTGCTTAACATAAGTCACAAAACCGTTCAAACACACTAACACTATTGTATATGATAACACTTTTAATTTGTTAAATCTATAGCTATTGTTTGCTTGTAACCGTTTGAATATGAACACTTGTTGTTTTTCACATGCAAACAAATACGGACTAAGAAAACAATATGTATTGATAAGTATACCAGAAATCACTTATACTCAACTTAATATGTTAGCGATAAACTTAAGATATATTTATCGTTAGGTAAACCAGCTATACTACAGCAATCATCATAGCATCAAAATGTTTAATACGTTTCAATATAATTCGATATTTAAAGCTGGCGGCGCCAATTGTCATTCCGGCAACCCTACTTATGAACGACACAATAACTAGTAATCAAGTGTCACCAATTTTAATATCAACAACAAACCTAAGCCACCTTCACCGTTAGGTGAACCAGTGGCGACTAACAACAACTAACTATAAGCAACATATATATAAAACACTTTATCACTATACCTATAAACAACCATATACACTACTACTATATTTTTTTGAAAAAAGGTTCGAAGAAAGAAATATAAATGAAGAGAACTTATGTCAAGGTGGAGAACGTAAGTGAACCTTGACATATAGTGAAGCTTCATTGATATAATGCGAACAGCCTTTTTGA
>JAFUQI010000018.1 GCA_017481035.1 Alphaproteobacteria bacterium
ATTCTTTAGAGGAACGAGCAACGTCAATAGAAACATAATACTCACCCTCTTTATGAGCTTTTAATTCTGCTTTTGCCAGTGTTTGACATTGTTTTAATATATCAATATCAACAATACATTGTCCATTGCTTACTGCCCAACGAGAGCGGTAGTTGAAATTGAACATTAAATCTCCAACTTTATCTCTTAATGCTTCTACTTCTTCTACATCCCTATTTCGTTTGAATTTTGCCGGTAGTACATAACTTGCACCGAACACAAATGATTCTTTACAGTTTGCTTTGTCAAGTATCATTTGTTTACAAAATTCATAGGCATCATTTTTATAGTAAGCAGTAGTTACAAACGTTTGTTTGTTTCTAGCATATGGGTCTACTGTTGACATATATTTCAATACTGATTTATAAGGTTCAGATGTAATAGGTTCCGTATTATCTTGGTATTTTGTAAAGTCCATTAATGCACACTCTTCGAATGTACATCCATTTCTACGCATACCCTTTGCAGTACCATTGTTTGTCATATTAGTAATTACAGAACCACTTTTAAATCTAATCTCAACGAAGTTATCTGTAATCCTACATTTTTCAATTTCTTGTCCTATAATAGGATAGAAACGTATAATGTCTGCATGTTTGTCACTAAAGAAACCTGCACTGGCTTCTAGTGTCTGAGCCGACATTGACCATGTTGATTCGGGGTATAAAATTGCTAGTAAATATACTGCTAAAATTTCCAATAACGTTTTTCCGTACCCACGAGGTAGTACAAGATAATTATAAGCAAATCTGCACATACATCTTAACAATATTTTTTGGTCTGCTCCTAATGTAATACCAATACGCTTTCCTTCTTCATCTGTGGGTGTTATCCACTCACAAAAAACGTGCTAGTCAGGATACCAGCGAAAATAAGCAATAAGTTCAGACCATCTATCTAATTGCTCGTCTTGAGTATATTCATTCATGTAACTTAACACAGGCATCCTAAAACCACCACCTTCACATTAAAAAAGACGAACTACTGTTCGTCTATAAATTCAAAATATAATCCTTTTATAGGTTTGCCTTTTTTTGTCCGTGAACTTAAATAGTCTGGGTTTATATCATAATATTCCGACGCTTGTCTAATGTATTCAAAAACCATGCCATCAGTAACACATTTAATTTTTTTTGCTTTTGGGTTCTTTGAACCTTTTGCCACACCTTTTTCTTTTCTTGTTTTACTCATTTGTTGTTTTTGTTGTTGTGACATATGTGCTCCTGGTCTAGGGTTGGTATATCCTTGTTCGTATAATTTTTTCTGTGCTTCCCTATTTTTTTCTCTTGCCTCTTGCGTTGCTTTACCGCATGCCCCACCACGTCTTTTATTGTATCCATATTTTGAATTAATAGTATCATATAAACAAATATACATATCCTCTAATGCATCTAGTTCTTGTTGACTATAAGCAACGTCGAACTGTTCATGTATAGTAAAATTTTCAATACCATATTTTTTTATGGACTTTAATAAATGACTATTATGAGTATTCTCTATGCATTTATGTCTGTATCTGTACTTGAAATCATGTATTGTTTGTCCAAAATAAATTTTTCCATTTATATTATTTCTAATCATATATATAATTCCATACACTTCCATATAATCACCTCATCAACTTTTTAGTTGACCCTCGGAGGTCACTAAGGTTTTATCCTACGAGGGGTG
>JAFUQI010000019.1 GCA_017481035.1 Alphaproteobacteria bacterium
AACATATACTAAAGGATCTAGTAGTAATGTTAAAGGTGGTAATGTTAGAAGTAGTATTAGAACTAAAGGAGGTAAGATAGTGTTTAAGTAAGAGAAAGCCTATTTATAGGCTTTCTTTTGTGTATTGGGTTGTTGGAGGGGGTAATAATATGGAATCCCAAGCATTTTTGAAAATATATGTTATCCTTCCGCAATTTATAATGCTGCATATTTATTTAATAAATTCTGCTATTTTGAAACTTAAATACATTAAAATCCCAAAAACAGAAAGCATAATTCCAAATGCATTTATAAACTTAGGTGAGCTAATTTTGAATGCCGCATAAAAAACAACCAAATATCCAATCAATGATAAAAGGCTTATTGTAGGTATCATTTTAAGGTAAACTAAAAATATAACTGTTAGGAATGCAAAGTGCACTAAGCAAAACAATATCACATAAGAGAACTTTAGCCCAAACTTTATTGGTATCGTAACTGTTTTCCCTTTTTCGAATTCTGCATCTCGTATGTTGTTAGCAAGCAGGACGCAGCATACAAGAAATCCAAAAGGAATTGAGAACAGAATATCCATAGGTTGTAAATATCCAACAAGAGAAATCTCGCAAGATGAGAACAGAAGGGGCCCCCAACCTAAAAAGACACAAACTTCACCAAGAGCATGATACTTGAAGCCATAAGGACCTTCGCTATATAGAAAAGCTATGAGTGCCGAAATTATTCCTGGAACAAAAAGCAACAGAGAACCAAAGTATAGTGCCCATATCCCAGAACAACAACCAATACAGAATGCCACGTATCCGATTATGCGAACATGCCTTTCCGGAACGATACCTGTTACAAGTCGATACTTAGTTCCTTTTGAATGTTGCTCATCAAGTCCATTTTTGCAATCTCTATATTCTGAAAGCGTATTTGCGGCTACATGAAAACAAATAACCGAGATTGCAACAAATAAAAAAGAACTGTAATTTATGACATTATAGCTATGTTCAACATACGCTAATGAATTTAATATTCCAAGAACAGACATAACTAATGTTTGGGCTCTTGCAACGCGAAAATAATTCAGCAGATTCAAATTACTCGATAATTTCTTCACAACGTGTTAATATTATTATGTAGAGCCATTATCGTTTTGTAAATATGTCTTTTTCAAGAAGGAGAAGAAATTCAGAACAGTTCGATATATGGCCAGGCTTTGTTGATGCTTTGTCAACTGTTCTTCTAGTATTTATATTTGTTCTTGTTGGCTTTATCGCTTCACAGATATATCTTTCTGGTGTTATATTTGACAAAGATTCATCGCTATCAAGCCTGAGATCTAAGCTTGCAGATGTTTGTTCTTTACTTAACCTTGAAAAAGATAAAAACGCAGAACTTAAGGATGTTAATGCTGATTTGTCGAAGCAAATTAAAGATCTAAATTCAACAGTAGAAACTCTTCAAGGGCTATTTGATCGAGATGAAGCAAGGTTGAAATCAGAGGCTGAAACCAAGAAAACACTTGAGGAAAAAATAGAGACTATATCTGCGCAACTTAAAGATGTATTAGCGGCTTTGGCCGCTGAAAAACAAACAGCAGAAGAACGACTGAAGGCTTTGGAAATCATCAAAAAGGAAAATATAAAATTAACTGACCTCTCAAAGATGAACGCATATAGGTCAGAATTCTTTGATAAGCTTCAAGCTATAGTCAAAGACAAGAAAGGAATTAGAATTGCTGGCGATAGGTTTATATTCCAATCAGAGCTGTTTTTTGAATCGGCATCTGATGAGCTAAGTCAAGAAGGCAAAAAGCAGGTGTCCGAATTGGCTAAAATAGTAAAGGAAATCGCAGATAAGATTCCTGATAAAATCAAATGGATCTTAAGAGTTGATGGACATACAGACCAAAGACCTATTACAAGTCCAAAGTTTGCATCTAATTGGGAGTTATCCGCAGCTAGAGCTATATCTGTTGTAAAGCACCTTGTGAAAGAGGGAATACCTGCAAAAAATTTGGTTGCTGCTGGATTCGGAGAAAATCAACCAATATCAGACGGCAAGTCAACGGAAGATTTAGCAAAGAATAGACGTATAGAGTTTAAACTGGATGAAAGATGAGTAAAACAATCGTAGTTTTTTCCGGACCATCAGGCGCCGGGAAATCAACACTTATAAGACATATATTGTCAGAATTTAAAGATCGTATTGGTTTAACAGTTTCATGTACAACAAGACCAAAAAGAGAACGTGAAATTCCTGGAGTTGATTATTGGTTTATTAGTAATGAAAAATTTGATGAACATATTAACAATAACGATTTTATAGAATATGTTGAATGCTACGGAAATCGATATGGTACTTTAAAATCAGCCGTTCAAGATGTGCTTAATAGATGTGATATATGTGTCTTGGATTTGGATTATGTCGGGTCATATAAAGTTTTATCTGGCAAATTACTAGATTATAAAACTGTTGGAATATTAGTATTGCCTGCGTCATTAAAAAAATGGAAACAGAGGTTAATTGATAGGAATTCAGAAACTGAAGAATCTCTAAAAATTAGGATAACGGAATCATTTAATATAGATAAAATATCGTATTATGATCATATCCTTTTAAACGGCAGCATAGATAAAGCAAAGCAAGAAATTTCAGATATAGTTATGGGAATGTTAGATTAATGGACATATGCCTATATGAACCAGAGATAGCTCAAAATGCAGGGACTATCGCTAGACTTTGTGCCTGTATGGGTGGCAATCTACATATTATAGAACCTGCCTCATTTGTTATTAGTGACAGTAAATTTAAAAGAGCTGGAATGGATTATATTTCAAAAGCTAACTTGACTTTACATGATTCATTCTATGACTTTAAAAACAAATATAATGGACGAATTATATTGCTTGATACAAAGGCAACAACTATATATCACGATTTCCAGTTTCAAAATACAGATTGTATTATTGCAGGCAGAGAAAGTTCTGGGGTTCCTGAGGACGTATTTCAAATGTGCGATGAAAAAGTTATTATACCAATGAATCCTGGAGTACGGTCTCTAAATGTAGCTATAAGTGTTGCTATAGTTTTTTCTGAAGCGCTTAGGCAGTTGAGATAATATTATAACGACTCTATTATAACGATTGCTGTTGCATAATGTTTTTCATCGCTTATAGATAGATGTGCAATAAAGTTTTCACAACGCCTTTTTATATTCAAAAGTGCAGTTCCAGTAATAAAAAGTTCTGGTCGTCCAGTAAGGCCGTGAACAATTTCCATGTCTTTCCAAGCTATTCCTTTTGTATCTGATACTGCCTTTAATGTTGCTTCTTTTGACGCAAATATCTTCGCAAGTGTTGAAATATTGTTTCCTCTCGCTCGAAATAAATCCTGTTCTTTTTGTGTGAAAATTTTTTTAAGGAAATGATCTTCTAACTTTTGATATATGGCCTCGATACGTCTAATATCGACTATATCGATGCCAATGCCTATTATCATTTATTTTGCTACGTATGGTAATAATGCTAGAATACGTGCTCTTTTGATAGCTTTTGCGATTTCTCTTTGTCTTTTGATTGGTTGTGAATTTATTCTGCTAGGAATAATTTTTCCACGCTCTGAGATGAACTTAGATAATGATCTAACATCTTTATAGTCTATCGCATTTATGTTTTGCTGCTTTTCGTTTTCTTGAATATCTGCCATTTTACACTCTCCCAAAAATTAATTTTTATCTTGCTGTTGATTGTCTCTGAAGTTTCTTCTCATTAAAGCTGATGGGGTATTGTTTAGTTCATCAACCCTAACAATTAAAAATCTTAAGATATCTTCACTCAATCTAAATTGACGTTCAAGTTCTGAAACAGTTTCTGCATTTGCTACAGCATTGATCAAAACATAATGTCCCTTTTTGCACTTTTTGATTGGATAAGCTAAGTTGCGTAATCCACAAAATTCTGTTTTTGTTACATCTCCGCCATTATTTTTGATAATTGTAGTTACTTCTTGCGCAACTGATTCAACGTGACTAGCAGACGCCTCTTGTCTTACTATAAAAACTACTTCGTAAAATTTCACTTTTTCTCCTTTCGGTTATTTGCTGTTCTGTTTCTCAATAGCAAACAGCCTATCAACTAAAATCTGATAAGCAAGGTTATCATCTTGGTAAGATTATACTACACGACAATAGTAAAGTCAAAAATACAAATATGTTGGCGTTAACAAGCGTACTAACCACAAGTAAGTTTATTTGGATGCTTCTTTGTTCGTAAGCAGGCGGCTGGGCTGAGAGCTGCCGTCTTAATATTGGGCTGCTTGGCTTGTTTCATTTTAGATGCTACTAAATTTGTTAGTATTCTGTAGTTTGCTGATGTAGTATAGCCATTAGGTTAAGGAAGAATATATAATGCTAGTTATTGCATTGTGCATAAGCAGGCGGCGCACCGCGCCATTCCAGCCGCCAGCTTTAATATATTGTTATAATGATGCATTCTAATGTTAGCATTGTTGCTTAGACACAATTGATAATATCAATTGCGAACTATCAATATGATTACTATATATATTTTCAAAAAGGCTTAGGTTGCCATACTATGGCCATTATATCAATGAAGCTTCACGATATGTCAAGGTTCACTTACATAATGTTATATCAGTAATAAAGGATGTGGCACTGCCACCCTTTTTTCAAAAAAATATAGTAGTAGTGTATATGGTTGTTTATAGGTAGGTGATATAGTCGTATATGTTTATGGAGAGATAGGGGTGTGGCACTGCCACCCAGCCACTGGTTCACTTCTTACGAAGTGAAGGTGGCTTTTTATTTTGTTTTAGACAATAATTTTTACGCTCAAGGTTTAAATATATGTAATTCCAGCTATTTTATCATCATATAGTTCGATGCAAGAAATTTTGCCTTGCGGTACGGTTACTACTGCGTTTTTTTCATTCTTTCCATTTAATTCTGTTTTCTTTGTATTCGTTTTTACTTGTACTGGTATGCATACTTTAAAGTGGCGAGCTAGACTTTGTTGCAACCTCTTTAAATTTTCATTTTGACCACAATCCTCCTTAAATAAAACAGCTGCCTGTTTTCCTGGTGACCAAACTTTTGCAATTGATTGTTCAAAGTTTTTTGGTCGTGTGTAATCTGTCTTTGTTAAATCTGTAAATGCTGTTACTGCAATGCTAGACGGATAAGTAAATACAGAGTTTTGTACAGAATAGCTGATAAGGTTAGGGCTTGTAATACCAGTTTGAGAAACAGGAGCTTTTTGACAATGCAAACCTCCGAACTGTACGAGAGGACATGCTGCAGCGTTTTCAATTGCAAAGGTCTCTAATTTATCCGCATTTTTTTTACTAAGATCTTCTTTGTTTGGAATTGCAAACATTTTAAATCCTATATTATATTGTTGCTCTTTATCTATTTCATCTATTAAGCTTTGAACTTCTTTACTTAACACGTTGCCCAAAAAACATATATTTGTTTTTGCGTTAGATTCAGCAGCTTTCTGTAAAAATTCCGAAAAACGATTTTCTTTTAAGAGTTCGGATGCATCGTTTACAATATAAAACGTATCAGGACGTTTTGTGTCGATAGTTATATATCTTTCTATAGCATTTGAAAAACAATCAAACAAAATATTTGCCCATAGTTGCGATTCTTTCTTGATTAATTCTTGTGTCTCGATATCCCAATATACAATTTGTTTTGAAAACTCTAGGGATTTATTGCTAAAAATATATTTAAGTGCTTTGTCTACGCTTCTAACCAAATATATATCATTGCTTAGGTTAGCATCATATTTTGCTCTTTGTACTAAAGCTTGCATGACCCAAAAAATTTTTTCTTCTGTTGTATAACTCTTTGTTCCTTGTTCTAATACTGCGGTACGTTTTATTACGTTTGAGCTAATCATCTGTTTTAACAAAGTCAAGCATTGATCAACCGTTTTGCCGTTTTGAAATTTGTAATTTTTGTTTACTTCTTTATGTTTTTTATATAGGTTAGTTCTCTCTATTTCATACGTATCGTCAGCTACTTTCTTTTCCTTCGCAAAAGCTTTGACAAATCCAAAATCTTGCGTGCTTTCAATTTGATTAACATTTACTACACTACTTTTAAAAACTGGCATATCGTTAGAAGATAAAGGAAACATCGCGCACATAAGCGATGCAAAACTTAAAACTTTATTTGTTTTCATAGTCTTAACAGTTTCAAAAAAAATAACGTATACATTATACACAAAATAATTATTTTTTGCTAATACTCTTTATAAACCAACAATGAATACGCGGTAAGCATTAGCTTTATTTATAGTTTCTTCAAAATCTATTATCTGAGTTTTTCCTGATAGTAACGCAATACCGTTTAATTTAGAATTAACTATTTGATCTATTGTTTCTGGACCGATTGTTGGTAAATCAATTTGTTCGTCTTGATTTACTTTCGCAGCTTTAACAATCACGCCACCAGTATGATCCTGAAGCTTTAAATCTTTACATCTTTCTATTAATTTTTTTGTTCCTTCTATAGCTTCTATTCCGAGAACTACACCTTCTTGTATTATCACTGATTGTCCAACATCAGCTTTCGAAAGAGTATTTAACACAAATATTCCGCGGGCTATATCTTGCAGATCTTGTTGAGATGGGTGATGTTTTGTTAGCAAGCCTTGTGGCGTTAATAGGGTTCCTAAAATATCTTGAGCCCCTAACACGTTTAAGCCTTCCTTTTCAAGAAGACATCTTACTCCCTTAAGGAGAGAATCATCTCCAAGAAACACCTTCATTCCCAAATTTCGTAGCCATTTCTTGCCTACTCTGTCTAGCTTCAACTTAAATATGCTTGGTCGTTTTACCCCTCCGCAGAAGACAACTTTCTTTGCATTGTGCTTGTGAATATATTGTAGCATCTCTCCAATATATCCAAGAGGAAATGTTTCATATCCGCTTGGACCAAAGCCTTCAATTGACAAGACTATATACTTTTTTTGCAAAACCTTTAGCTGATCTATAACCCTAATTGGAAGGCTTCCATTTCCAGCAATAACTGCTACCACATCATTAGTCTTCAATTTCTTGATCATCCTTTGACGATATCAGTTCTCCCGTCATCATATCTCCAATCTTAAGAGAATTTGATTTTATTGCCGTTTCAATTTCTAAAGCAATTTCGGGATTATCCTTAAGGTACTTGCGAACAGCTTCTTTTCCTTGTCCAAGCCTTGTCGATTTGTATGAATACCAAGATCCTGACTTTTCAACAACTCCTGCTCCAACACCGAGATCTATAAGCTCTCCAGTTTTGGAGATTCCTTCTCCATACATTATATCAAATTCAACAACCTTAAATGGAGGGGCAAGTTTGTTCTTAACAACCTTGACTCTCGTTTCGTTTCCAAGCATTTAGTCTTTATCTTTTATTGTTCCTATTCTTCTTATATCAATCCGTACGGAAGCATAAAACTTCAACGCATTACCGCCTGTTGTAGTTTCCGGATTTCCGAACATTACTCCTATTTTTTGGCGTATTTGGTTTATAAAGATAACCATACAGTTTGTTCTCGATATCGAGCCTGTTAGTTTTCTAAGTGCCTGACTCATAAGTCTTGCTTGAAGTCCCATGTGAGAATCACCCATATCCCCTTCAAGTTCTGCCTTTGGAACAAGTGCTGCAACGCTATCAACGACAAGAACGTCTATCGCTCCGCTTCTAACCAATGTATCTGCTATCTCAAGAGCTTGTTCTCCGGTGTCTGGTTGTGAAATTATTAAGTTGTCAATATCTATATTTAGCTTTTTCGCATAAACTGGATCAAGCGCATGTTCAGCATCTATGAATGCACAGTTGCCACCTTGCTTTTGAGCATTTGCAATTACATGAAGCGCAAGCGTTGTCTTACCAGATGATTCAGGCCCATATACCTCAATTATTCTGCCTTTAGGAAAACCTCCAATACCTAAAGCTATATCTAAGCCTATTGAGCCAGTTGAAATCGCTTCAATCTCAATAACTTCTCTCTGGCCTAGTTTCATAACAGAACCTCTGCCAAACACCCTTTCAATCTGTTGCAACGCCGCATCTAAAGCCTTATTCTTATCTGCACTCATAAAGTTATACGTTAATCAATGTCATACTAAAATTCTACCGCGTTTTTAATGAAACTCTCAACTTTTATTTTACTCAATTGTTGGAGAATGAGGTTTATAAAAGATAGCTTTAACAAACATGTAGCAAACATAAGCTACCTTCCATTCAACCGTATCAGTGCACAACGTTAGCTACGAAATACATGTAACCTACAAAATATCGATAAATATCTAACTGTTATGCATGTATGCTAGAAGAAAAAAGAATCAGCTATCAAATTTTTGAAAGATAAATTATATGTAACGACCATCTATAAGTACGATAATGACTGATATGTAGCTATTGTTATTCTATCAGAAGCGCACATATCAGCGATAGTTCTTGCAACTCTTAATATTATAATTACCATTGCTAAAAAATTTATAGCTTTTAAACAAAGTATTTTGTATATATAATATGTATTTTTTTAATATGTATTTTTTATTGCGGTTAAACGTGAAGCTAAAAGTTTTAGTTATTTTTAATATTATTGGATTAATTTATGGTTCGCAAGAATATATATCAGATACGTTATATATATGGTCAGGAGATCATTTTATCGCCAGCAACGAGAAACTTTTGTGCGATGTTGTAACGATTGTGCCTGTATATAAAAATTTTGAATATAACAGCGATATGATAACTTCGAATGCAAAATCTGTTGGATTAGATAACAAGCATCGCCATATATTACACTTAAGAATAGACGATCATGAAAATGATATAAAATCTGAGATAGCCAGCATTGAACGCACTTTAAAATCATTAGAATGTCCAACAAATTTTAAAATAAGCATTATTACAAATGGAGAAAATAAAGGAATATTTCATACGCGTAATAAGTTGATGTTAGATGTTCTCGATTATTTTGCTCCACAATTTATAACTTGGATGGATTCTGATGATGTAAAACAAATTTCGTGCGACAGTATCACAATGCATTATATGGAAAAAAAACATAATTGTTTTATTTTGTATCTAGAAAAAACAATGGCTATAGTAAATCAAGACTTTAGTTACGATAAAGCACCACGCAATACTTATCAACCAGAAAGTTTTAGCATTAATACACTAGGCCTAGATACAAGTTTAGATTACCTTGTTCCAATCACAATGCGATATAATATGCTTGCATGGAAATTAACTTATCAAAACATGGTAGAAGAAAGTTATGAATGCACTTCTGTAGAGTTTATTTGCCAAACATATAATAGTATTATTGCTGATATATTATTTAACGAAGGACAGGCACCAGATACAGAACAATTATCATATGCTTTATATTTCAATACAAAAAATTGTTTTCCACTCTCATTTTATCGACAGCACAAAAACTCAGATATGCATAAGGAATTACCTAAACGTTTTACAATTGATTATTATAAAGGCAACGAAGAGCTTCTATCAGAAAATGAAAGTGCAAAAGAGCGATGCATAAAATATATTAACAGAATAATATTGGCAATAGAACAAAATAAAGAATTTTACTTTGTTATATTGCCTGTTCTAGAAAGTGTTACAGAAAACTTAGAAGAATTAAAAAATCATCACGAAATAGAGATAACAGACAAAGAAATAATAGATAGGCTTATATACTTACTTAACAATCCTTTACAATAAAATAACGATTTTGTTAACTAAATAAACATAATCAAACAGTATTTAGGTTCAATAGCCTATATTGCATAGCTTCGGATATATGTGCTTTCATTATTTTTTCTGAAGAGTTCATATCGGCGATAGTTCTTGCAACTCTTAATATTTTGTGACATCCTCTTGCTGAAAGGTTTGAGTGTTCTATCGCTTTTTGAAAAAATATTTTTGATTCGTTGTCAAGTCTTGTTACTTCTTGTAGGTATTTGCTAGCTGCCTTAGCGTTTAGATAGCTATTTAAAACATTGTTTTCTTCTGCTCGTTTTTGCTGAATGAACCTTGTCATTTCGACACGTTTTCTAATCGTAGCTGAATCTTCTCGTGATTCTTGTTCAAGCAATTCAGACACTTTGATGCTATTAACATAAATCACAATATCAAACCTATCAAGGATTGGGCCAGAGATTCTGTTTTGATATTCCTGAGCACATTTTGGGGCCTTAGAACACTGTCTATTGATATCACCATAAAAACCACACTTACACGGATTCATAGCGGCAATGAGTTGTATATTAGCTGGATATGTTATATGCTCCTTTGCTCTTGAGATAGTAATGCAATTTGTTTCAAGAGGTTGTCTTAGAGATTCAATCGTTGATCTTTGAAATTCTGGCAATTCATCCAAAAACAAAATACCATTATGCGCTAGCGATATTTCTCCTGGTTTTGCATCAGTCCCACCTCCTACTATAGATATAAGGGATGCTGAATGATGAGGTTCCCTGTATGGAGGTTGATATATCAATCCTTCTTTTGGAAGCATTCCGGCAAGGCTGTATATACAAGTTGTTTCAAGCGCTTCATCTGGAGATAAGTATGGCAATATCGTCTGCATTCTTGATGCAAGCATCGATTTTCCTGAGCCTGGAGGGCCTATCATTAAAACATTATGACCACCCGAAGCAGCTATTTCTAAAGCCCTCTTTGCTAGGAGTTGGCCATATACATCCTGCATATCAATACTATAGTTTTCGTGTTTAGCACAATCTGATTTAATAGTTGAAGAAGAAATTTGAGATGTGCCATTTAAATGGTTCAGAAGAGATATAATACTTGGAGCAGCAATGATGCTGTTGTTTCCGCTCCATGCTGCTTCATTCTCACATTGTTTTGAACATATAATCGAAAAGTTGTTTTCATTTGCAAGCATGGCGGCACATATTGTTCCTGATACATATGGCAAAGAACCATCCAATCCAAGCTCTCCTATAACAATAGAATTTTCAAGCAACGAAACGTCTATTATTTCCATAGCTCCAAGAACGGCTAAAGCTATCGGAAGATCGTAATGCGAACCACCCTTTGGTATGTCTGCTGGAGCCATATTTATAACGACTTTCTTTGCAGGAAATCCTATACCTAGTTGAAAAAATGCTGATCGAATGCGTTCTTTAGCTTCTCCAACAGTTTTATCCGGAAGACCGACTATGCAAAATGAAGCAAGACCTGGAGATATTTGAGCTTCAACTGTAACCTCCGTCGGTTTCATGCCCATAAAGGCTACAGTTCTTACTTTCGATATCATATATTGGCAACAAGTAAATTTAATCTTATATCTATATAATAACAAACAAACTTTAAAGAAAAGTTAATTTATCCTGTTTTTAGTTCTAGCAATCTCACATTATGTAAAGATATAAATACGTCTCAGTATAAATCAATATTTTAGCATGCGGCTGAAATGGTGCTTAGGCGCAGCCGGCTATGCAAAAGAAAAATAATTATCATTATACATGCTTCCTTGATATAACCGCTATAGTACGGCACGCATCCTCACACCAAAAGACTAACCCTTTATAGGCTTTCTCTTACTTAAACACTACCTCCTTTATTAATAACCTTAATACCTATAGGTTTAGAACATCTATAAGATCCTCCTGGATGTATAGTAATACTACCATTACCTTTAACAGGAGTATTGAATATAACTCTACCATATACGTTTATATTACTATCTATAT
>JAFUQI010000004.1 GCA_017481035.1 Alphaproteobacteria bacterium
AAGGTTCGTACAACAACAAGCAAAAGAACATAACCTAGATACAATCCTTTTCGTTGCAAGAGATGGATACCTCCTGCATAAAGTTTTCCAGGATATAGAACCTAATATCAAAAGCCATTACGTATATGCTCCGAGAAGGTTGATGTCAACAGCGTTCTTAAAATATAATCCAAACTCATCAAAAACATCATCTAAAATAATAGGATATTGTGCGACTCAAGATCAAAGGATCAAAGAAGCTTACAAACAGCTAGGTGAAAACAATGCATATAATAATCACAACTTTATACAACAACACATAGATATAATAAAGCCAATCATACAGAAGAATCATGATAACTATAAGAGATACATTGATAGCATTGTAACAACAGATAAGAAAATTGGGGTAGTCGATGGCTTTTCAAGAGGTTATACAACTCAAAGATTGTTAAGCAGATTTTTAAAGAACGATATCCTTGGCATATATTATTTGTTGGCCGTAGATCCTGTGAATGGAATTAAAACTGTTGAATTTAACAATAGAGATTACGATATAAAACCTAAGGAATATATTATTCCAAAATATTTATGTTTTTTTGAAATGATATTATCATCGCCAGAAGATCCTATTGAATATGTTAGCGTTGAAGGCAAGCCTTTATATGAACCTAATCCAAAATATGACGAACAATTAAAGACAAAAGCGTATAAAGAGATATCTCCAGGGGCATTAAACTTTATAAACGACACAAAACAAAATTTTAAATCAGCATATACAATTTTCGAGGCAGAAACGCTAATGGCATGGAAAAAAATATTTATCAGCTATCCTCGGGAAAATGATAAATATTACATGCAAAATCTTGCAAAGTATTGTGATAATGAATATGTCGAAAAATCTAATCTACATGTTTATGAACCAATATTTATTGCGTATACAAAACTAACAGATATAACTACCTCACCACTTCAAACGCTTAAACGCATAAAATCAGCCCCATGGAAAACTAGGACTCAAAAGATAGCACTAGCATTGTTCGGATGGATGATATAAGTATAAAAAACTGTGGCGTAAAAACCACAGTTTAGTTGTGTAATTTAAAAATGTTGAAAAAATACGTCATTTTCGAAAACAAAGTTATTGACTGTTTTTGGGTTGAAGGGTAGCATAAACATATATGTTGTAAGTTACAGTTTACAGAGAACGTATAATGAATAGGGTAGAGTTAGTAGCATTAATGGCAGAGAAGTCCGGTTTGACAAAAACAGATGCTGATAAGGCGTTGTCTGCTTTTGTAGATTCAGTTACAGAGACTCTTGCAAAGCAGGAAGAGATTCGTCTAATCGGTTTTGGGACGTTTGCGGTTGCTCATAGGAACGCAAGTGAGGCAAGAAATTTGCACACAGGAGAAACGATTGCCGTTCCAGAAAGAAATGTTCCTAAATTTAAACCAGGAAAAACATTGAAGGATGCGGTTGCATAAATACAATGGCATTTAATATGGGTGATTGGCTCAGTGGTAGAGCATCTCGTTTACACCGAGGGGGTCGGCGGTTCGAATCCGTCATCACCCACCAGATTTTTGTACTTTTCGTTGTGGTTTTGTTGTCAGCTTGTGGTAGAGAATCTAATCCAATTCGTCCCCAAAAAAATCAAACAACTGGTGCTTTTTATCTTGATGACACTAACCATAACAAGCACGGACGCATCAGTTTCGATAAGAGCAAATCAATTAGAAAACAGTAGAGTAATTGTAGCAATTGACTTTTTGCTAAATTCTGACGAACACATAACAGCTCCATTTGATAAGGGGATTTCTATGGCTCCCAAAATAGAGTGGAGAGGTGCAGATGTTATAGATACAGTTATTATTTCAACTCCAGAAAAACAGTTTGATTCAGATGGGAAATATACAGGATTTCAGTTTTACAAAGATAAGCTAACAATCTTGTACAAGCTAAAAGAAACAGACCATTTGAAAGGAATAACATGCATAGGATCTTACGTCGTGTGCTCTGAGTTTTGCAAGCCAAAACAAATATATGAAGTCTTACACATAGATGGCAATGTGACGCAAGATGAAATTGATAAATTCGATAACTCTGATTCAGAATTTAACTTATTGAAATTATTGATTTTTGCGTTGTTCGGTGGCTTGATCTTAAATTTTATGCCTTGCGTTTTTCCAATTATATCCATCAAGGTATTTTCGATTATGAAAATGTCTAACGCAGAAAGTAGTTTTATTAGAAAGCACGCTTTGATGAATGTGTTTGGAAATATTTCAACATTTGCAACTTTAGGGTTAATTTTGTCCTTGGCGAATATAGCCATCCCTGGTCAAATGGGATGGGGATTTTATATGCAATCGTCAGCTTTTGTTTATTGTGTCTTTCTATTATTCTTATTTTGCGCACTGTATTTCTTTGGTATATTTAACTTTAGCTTTAACACACCTTATCCAAAGGTAAAGTATAAAGGTGCTTATATAGGCTCGTTTTTAAGTGGTGTTGCAGGTGCTTTAACCTCAACAGTGTGTGTTGGTCCGTTCACAGCTGTAGCAGTAGGCGGTGCCTTGTTTTCTAGTAATCCATTTTATACTATTTTGATATTGTCTGTCATGGGAGTCGGTTTGTCGTTTCCGTTTATATTGTTATCAATATATCCAAACGTTTCAAAATATTTTCCAAAGCCAGGAAAGTGGCTTGAACTAACTAAGTTTATAATGGGATTTGCAATGCTTTTGTCTTGCGTTTGGTTAATTGGAATATTAGCAGATCAGACAAATGTAACGATTGCGCTTACTATAAGTGTTATTTCAATTTTAATATCTATGTTGGCTTTTCTGAAAGAAAATATAGGTATTGCTCATATCAAAAAGTTATTTTTTGTTTTAATTATGGCTTGTGCCTGTTATGGATACAAGACAATTACGAATACCGATAAAGAACAAATAGTTGAGTGGATCCCATATAATGACAACGAACTTAAAAATGCCATTGATTCAGGGAAACCTATCTTTTTAGATTTTACTGCATCTTGGTGTTTGAATTGTCAATTTAACAAAACAGTATTAGAGTCAAGAGAAATTGAGGATATCTTCAAGCAAAAAGGAGTGATTTTGATTAGATGTGATTGGACGAAACGTGATCGAGAAATATCAGACTTGATGGCAAAGTATGATTCAGCAGCAGTTCCTTTGTGTGTATATTATCCAGGAAACGGAGCGCCATATAAAAAGCTTAATACGATGATAACAAAACAAGAGTTACTTGATCTTTTAGGATAGAACTACTTTCTCATCTAATTACCATTTATCTGTTAGTAAGTATAAGATAATCTAAAAAACGTTAATATATATTTCAAACAATTAAAAATATAGATTAGCTATAGTTTTTGCGCAGTATAAAATCTTCTTTTTATATCACAGATATATGGGTGATAGCACTAAATATAATAATGTAGTAATAACACTTTTTTTGAAAATATATATGGTAAGTATATTGATGTTATTATCAATTGCGTTAGTATAAAAGAATTTTGCAATATCCGTTTGTCAACTTATTTTTTCAATAAAGCCTATAGCTATAAGGTATGTTTCAGGCGATTCTTTTCGGCTTGATTTTGGCTTAAAGTGTTGCACTTTTTGGAAAGAATGTTTTATTTTGTTTAGAAGTTGTTGTTCTGCTCCACCTTGAAAAACCTTTATTATCATTGATCCGCCTTGTTTTAAGTTTTTTTCGGCGAATTCAAAAACTGCTTCTGCCAATGCCATTATCCTCAAGTGATCTATCTTTCTTATACCGCATGTGCTTGGAGCCATATCACTCATAACAACGTCTACTTTTGCGCTATTTATAATCGTGTCTAACATTTTAAGACTTTCTTCTTTTAAAAAGTCTCCTATTATAAAGTCGACATTTGGAAGAGGCTCCATATCAAGAAGGTCTATAGCTATTACTTGTTTGCACTTTTTGCTTATAACTTGAGACCATCCTCCAGGAGCTGCTCCAAGATCTACTACTATAGATTCTTTATTAAAAACTTTAAACTTATCTTGAATTTCGAGGATTTTAAATGCAGCTCTTGATCGATATCCTTCTTTCTGAGCTTTCGCTACGAAAGGATCGTTTAGATGACGCTGCATCCATACCCTAGATGATTCCTTAAGTCTTTTGTTTTTAACTCGTTGTTTCATATGTTAAAATTTAACTCCAATGATGTTGCTTCCGCAATCTACATGAATTATCTCGCCTGTGATTCCTTTTGATAAGTCACTTAATAAGAATGTAGCCGTATCTCCAATATCTTTTTGTGTAACGTTTCTTTTTAATGGTGATCTATGCCTTTCAAATTCAAGAATTTTTGAAAATTCTCCAACACCAGAAGCAGCTAAAGTTTTTATAGGACCTGCAGAAATAGCGTTAACGCGTATATCAAATTCACCCAGATCATCAGCCAAGTATCTAACGCTAGTTTCTAAAGCTGATTTAGCTAGAGCCATTACATTATAGTTTGGAACAACTTTCTCGGCACCATAATAGCTTAGTGTAAGAATACTTCCGCCATGCTTTAAAAGTTTTTGAGAATGTTTGCAAATTTCTGTAAATGAAAAACATGAAACATTCATAGCATTTAAAAAGTTTGCTCGAGATGTATTGTAATATTTTCCTGTTAATTCGTTTTTATCTGAAAATGCAATAGAATGAATAATGAAGTCAAGTTCTCCATATTTTTCATATATGTTTTCAAAAACTTTTTCAACTTCGCCATCTTTAGATACGTCACAAATTATTGCTTCTGGCGATTTAAAGTCTTCCAATATTCCAGATATCTTATCCTTAAAATATTCAGTTTGAGCCGTAAATAACAAATCTGCTTCGTGCTCTTTTAACGATTCGGCAATCCCATAGGCTATTGAGAACTTATTTGCTAACCCCATAATAAGACCACGTTTTTTATTCATTATCATAATGCATCTCACTTCAAAAATTCTACAATATAAGATTATAAAAACTTCAAGCTAAAAGTTCAAGATTATGCTTTATATATTGCATGTATGCTGCTCTTAGCGTACTTTGCAGAAGCAGGCTTAATGATGATAAATGTTATAGGATACTGCTTTGTTTATAAGCCGGTAGCTCCCAGCTTATTTTCCGCGGCCGGCTTGAAAGAGAAGGTCAGGAATTAGTGTCACTGCAACCTATCGGACGCAATTGATAATATATCAATTGCGAACTATTAATATGATTACTATATATATTTTCAAATGGGCTTAGGTTGCAATACCATGGCCATTATTACATCACTCACTACTCACTATACATATCATTTATATTGCTATCAGATTTATGCTATAATATTAATAGAAGATACATTATAAAGAAAAAGAAAATGTTAGCTAACATTAAGAAATCATTATTATGTATAAGCGCTATAAGCTGTATGTCTTTATATGCATCTTTTATACAAGTAAATAATCCTATAAAAATAGGTAACTATAAAGGTAGTAATACTAAGGTAGCAACAGATCTAACTAATACAGATTATAACTATTGGTTAGATGGTAAAACATATGTGTTTAACATAAGTAGTAATAACAATAATAAAGGTTGGGTAGCTTATGATACAGTAACTATTAATAATGGTTATACATTAAAGTTAATAACAGACTGTACTGATAGGTATTATTATGTATTATACTGTAAGAATACATTTACTAACGATGGTAATGTTATAATAGATAACTATGGTGGATTACTTATAGACTATGATAATAAGACTACTATAGATACTAGTACTAATAATGGTACTATAGATATTATTAATGGAGTATTAGGATTATATTATATGGCTACATTAACTAATACAGGAACTATTACATTAACAGGTAGTAGTTATATATATATCAATAATACTACTCTAACTAATACAGGAACTATAGATATAT
>JAFUQI010000005.1 GCA_017481035.1 Alphaproteobacteria bacterium
AAACACGCTTCTGAGCGTACAATAAAAGAAGCATGCTTATCAATACGTCAAACTTATAACAAACGCGCATAAAATAAACATAAAATTTACAGCACACCACAACATACACAACCGCAATTAAAATAGCATCGATCACTAATCTAAGCCACCTTCACTTCGTAAGAAGTGAACCAGTGGCGACTAGCAATAACCATATCAAACACAAAACCATAACCTATACTATATATCACTATATACTACTATATTTTTTTGAAAAAAGGGTGGCAGTGCCACATCCATTTCCTTAAACCAATATATAACCTTAACGTGCCTTGACATATAGTGAAGCTTCATTGATATAATGGCCATAGTATGACAACCTAAGCCTTTTTGAAATATATATAGTTATATCGACAGTTCCCAATTGATATTATCAATTGCGTCTAAGCAACAATGCGTACATTGGCAAACATTATGATAACAATATATTAAAGCAGGCAGCGGGAATGGCGCGTGGCGCCGCATGCTTATGCGAAAGACAATAGCTAGCATTATATATATCTTCGTTGATATAATTGCTATAGTATGGCAACCTAAGCCTATATAGTATGATTATAAACGTTCTTGATAAGTACAATTAGTTTATTAAAATCCTGGAATATTAAAGCCCCCAGTTACCTCCTTCATCCCAGACTCATATTGCTTATCAGCTTTTGACTTGGCATCGTTAAATGCAGCAACAACTAAATCTTCTAAGATATCAACCTCGTCAGCATTGACAACATCCTTTGAGATTTTTATAGACTTCATTTCTCCCTTTAATGTTATCCTAACAACAATAGCGCCATTAGCTGCAGATCCTTCAACTTCTTGTTTCTCAAGCTCTTTTTGTTTTTCAGCCATCTTTGATTGAAGCTTTTGTGCTTGTGCAAGCATCTGTCTCATATTATTCATATCTTACTCCTTTATCATAATTCCTGAAAATTGCAATCCAGTTTTTCCTCCTGACTGCCTATAGCTAAAGTAGCTATCATTCCCCATCGTATCTATATCAAGCTTTAAAACATTTTTTACGCCAGACGTAAGCAGTTTCTCAATAACAAGCTGTGGCATATCGAAATGTGTCTTACCATTCCTCTCGAAAAGATACTTTCTATCAACAACAGCAATAACATCTTCTTGAACCTCGAAATACCTCTTTTGCATACAAGGTCCTATAGCTGCAACAAGATTCCTACAACCAATATCTTTAAGCTTAGATATTGTATTTTCTATAACCTTACCTACAGCACCTCGCCAACCTGCATGAATAGCTGCTATATATCTCTGATCCTTATCACAAATAAGAATAGGAGCACAATCAGCCGTATGCACACCTATAAGAAGATTCTTCTCATTCGTTATGATAGCATCACCTTCATTAGAAAAAGCTTGATCAACACCGTTAAACTCATATTGCTTAATGTTATTTGAATCAATAACATGCACAACATCCGAGTGTTTTTGGTTTAGTATAACAAACCTCAAAACCGAAAGTCCGAACTTCTTAGCTATCCTTGTCCTATTTTCTATAACGTTATCTTCCGAATCCCCACGCCAAAAAGCAACGTTTAGTGAATCAAAACAACCTGTGCTAACACCACCAGTCCTACCAAAAAAACCATGTTCTATAAAACCAACTTCGTTCAGTATATCAGCTTGTACATATTGCATTTATAAATCCTTCAAATTCTTTTCAAGCCAATGAATATTATAATCCCCACTATTGATATCTTGATTTCGAACTAGCTTCTTATGAAGTCCAGCAGTTGTAAAAACACCATCAATAACAAGCTCATCCAATGCACATCTAGACTTAGCTAGACACTCTTCCCTATCCTTCCCGTGAATTATAATCTTCGCAATAAGGCTGTCATAATAAGGCGGAATTACATAGTTCCTATAAATATGAGAATCAACTCTCACTCCATTGCCACCGGGGAAATAAAGTTCATCAATACGCCCAGGAGATGGTATAAACGTTTCTGGATGCTCTGCGTTAATGCGAAACTCTATAGCGTGACCTGAGAACTGAATATCTTCTTGTGAAAACGATAACTTTTCGCCAGCTGCAATTCTGATCTGCTCCTTAACTATATCAATGCCAGTAATCATCTCACTAACGCTATGTTCAACCTGAAGCCTCGTATTCATCTCCATGAAGAAAAACTCTCCATTTTCGTATAAAAACTCCAAAGTTCCAACACCAACGTATCCAAGCCCCTTAATAGCCTTCCTGACTATTTCTCCTATCTCGTCGCGTTTTTCCTGAGTCAAAGCGATCGAAGGAGACTCTTCTAAAAGCTTTTGATGATTACGTTGAATTGAACAATCACGCTCACCAAGATGAACAACATTACCATATGAATCAGCTATGATCTGTATTTCAATATGTCGAGGATTAGCCAGATAACGTTCCATATATACGCTATCATCACCAAAGTTAGCCTTTGCCTCAGCTTTTGCCATTTTAAATGCATTCTCAATTTCATCTGGGGAATTAGCAACTTTCATGCCCTTCCCTCCTCCTCCATTTGCAGCTTTAAATAAAACAGGATATCCTGCTTCTTCGGCTATTTGCTTTGCCTCTTCAACAGACTTCACCTCTCCATCTGAACCTTTAACAACAGGAATTCCAAGGTCAGACATTGTCTTTTTAGCAATAATTTTATCGCCCATCATAGCTATATGTTTCGGATCCGGGCCTATGAATTTAATTCCGTGAAGCTCAACCATCTCGGCAAATTTTTCCTTCTCAGAAAGAAAACCAACACCAGGATGAAGAGCATCAGCTCCAGTAAGCTCTGCTGCACTTAAAATAGCAGAAACATTAAGATAACTATCTGCAGACCTATTGTCACCTATACAAACGCTTTCATCTGCAAACTTAACATGCATCAGTGACTCATCAACAACTGAATGAACAGCAACTGTCTTAATACCCATTTCCTTGCAGGCCCTGAGTATTCGTATTGCTATATCACCTCTATTTGCTATTAGAACCTTTTTGAACATTAATCATCCTTTGCTATTCAATTACAACAAGAAGTTGTCCAAACTCAACAGGAGCAGCATTTTCAACCGCTATATGAACAATCTTGCCAGCCTTTGGAGCTTTTATAAGATTCATAACCTTCATAGCCTCTATGATCAAAAGCGGCTGATCTTTTTGGACAGAATCTCCAACTGAAATAAAGTTACTAGCACCTGGCTCAGGAGCCAAGTAGCTTGTTCCAACCATAGGAGATTTTACAGCGCCTGGATGTTTATCAAAACCAACATCCTTAGATTCAGGAGCAACAGATGAATCCTGTTGTATTTGTGGCTGAATAACATTATTTGGAGCAACTGGAACATACCCACCACTAGCAGATAGCCTTATACGCGTCTCGCCACTCTTATATTCAATTTCACTTAAGTTGTGCTTTTTTAAAACTTCTGCAAGCTTATCAAAAACTGATTCATCAATCTTTATGGATGACATTTAGTTACTCCTATTTTTTTTGACTTATAAATTTTACTAGATCAGATGCAATTTTTTCAACATCATCTTCAACATTAACAAAATCGATATGCTCTGCGTTTATTACACCTTCACAGACAACAGTTGACTTTAACCAATCAACTAGCCCTTTCCAAAATTTAGAACCATAAAGATAAATAGGCACTGCATCAAGCATTCCAACCTTTATCCTAACCAGTAAGCAAAACAGCTCTTCAAAAGTTCCGTATCCACCAGGAAAGAAGACTATAGCATCAGCAGAGCTAATCAATGTCAAAAGTCTAACTGATAATGTTTTATAGTTATAACAGCATCCTGAATCTATGAAACTATCAGCCCCATCTATAATTTCTTCCTTGATAGCAGATACCTGTAAACCGTATGATTTTGCGTGAGTACCAGCACGTTGAGCCCCCTTATTGCCAGCTTCCATAATTCCAGGACCGCCTCCAGTTATAATAGAAACACCATGTCCAGCAAGAATATTGGCTAACCTTTCAGCTGCTACATAATATTCGGAATCACGACTAATGCCGCTTCCACCAAATATGGCTACGATATCGTAGACTTTTAAAAACAGATCTTTTGTATTCTTTAAATCAGCAGCAAAGGCGTCAGCCCCTGCTGCCAGTTCGATACCATTAGGCACTTTCGCCATAATGTTATCCTGCTACACTTTGATAACCAACTAACGGGTTGATCATGTTATCAATCATCTCTGGATTTGTCTTTTCTAGCTCTGCTATATCTTTTCCTGAAATTGTTTTAACTTGTTGCAAAATATGTATCTTTGCAAGTTTAACAGCAGCGTCTCTTTCTGCCATTTTTTCAAAATATTTCTTTTCTTGAGGATTCGATAAAGAAGGCAATTGAACAGGTCTTCTATCTGCTATATATGCAATAGCATAATTCTTTCCTTCGACACCAAATTGCGAACCGTTAATTTCAAGGATTTCTTTACAGCATGACCCTGACGCTCCAGCTTTTAACATTGTCCAAAGTTCAGGAGTTGTTCCTTGTTTTTTAACATATCCAAGGTCAACACCTGATTTTTCAGAAGCTTTATAGATGTTGTTGAATTTTTCTTCACCACTTGAAATCATCTTCATATTCTTAGCCGCATCTTCTTTTGTCGAGAAGAACAATAACTTAACAGAAATCTCATGATCGTTTTTATCCTCTTCAGGAATCGATTTGATAAACTTGTTATAGGCTGCTTTAATTTGTTCTGGTTTAATCTTGATTGATTTCTTATAGAATGCGTGAATCAATTCCATATTACGCACTAATTCAAGTTTCTCTTTAACCTCAGGTTTTTCAGCGTAATTTTGAGCAGCAACTTCTAATGATAAGACTCTATCATCTGCTGCCAGCTTCGTCGCATAACAAATAACCTCAAACAACTTAATTCCAAATTGCTGTGCCATCGCTACAAAAGTATCATCAACAATCGACTCAACTTTAAAGAATTTCTTTACGTCAGCAACTGTAATCTTGCTGCCATTCATCTCTGCCAAAACGTCAGCATCTGATAAAGCAGCTAGTTCTTTTCGCGAATTGTCAACTTCTGGTTTCCTGTTTTTAATTTTTTCTGGATCTATAATATTGAATGGATCGATTGGTTTTTTATGATAATCATAAATCTTTACATTATATTTTTGATACAATGACTCTGTTACTTTCTTAACAAAATCCTTCGATGCTACTTTCTTATAATTCTCAGCAAACTCTGCTGTAAATGGCTGCATCTTAGCATCTCCGATTTTCTTTACAAAGAAAAGCATGTATGTTCCCTTGTTCTCGAATGGACCTACCAATTTACCTTCTCCATACTGCATAACTGCATTTGCAACCTCTGGTGGGAACATCTTCTCGGAGCGTGGTTCAATAGGCATTATCTTGGTTGTTGACGCATGAGCTTCAACCTCCTTTTGAAGAGTTGCTTCATCTTTTGCCAGTGTTTTTAAGTTATCAGCAAATGACTTATCAGTTGTAACAACAGCGATCAAAGTAAATTCCTTCGTGCCTTTAAAATTCTTCTCCCAGATATCTTTATAATGCTTTTGAAGTTCTTCGAATGTCATTAATTTTTCGCATTCTTTTTCCATAAGCATCATACCTGCCATAGTGGTAATTCTCCGCATTATAAGCATCATAGCTTCATTATCAGATTCAATACCTGACTTCTTAGCAACATTTGTCATCACTTTCAGGTATGCTAATTTCCAACAAACAAGCTCCTTCAAGTCGATCAAAGACATTTTAGCCGCAAGCTGATCTGGTATTTCATGCAAATCTTTTTGAACTTCCTGCCCTGATATTACTGATCCGTCCTTTAAGGCAACACCAGCATTTTTTACATCAGAAGAAATTCCAACAGTATCGTTTTTGGCTGTTTCTGATCTTGAATCTGATACTGCAAGGTTACCATCAACTTCCGCATTTGTTTCTTTCTTGCCTTCCTGTTTTCCTTCTTTCTTGTCTTCCTGTTTTGTTTCTTTCTTTAATCCGAACCAATTAAATGCGTTTGCGTCATAAGTTGTTGTATTGAATGTAACAGCAAAAGCTAACCCTAGGCTTAATAAATTAATCTTTTTCATTTTATATCCCCGAGATATTCTTTTATATTTTGTCATACAAACTATGAATTAATTATATCACAAAGTTTGCAAAACTAAAAGGGATGATGGCAAAATTATTAAAAACAAACAATCAATTATGTATATTTTCGTTATAATACTTGATTATATTTATAATATCTGTCGTTCTTTCACTAATATTTGACCATTTTCGCTTAATCAACACTTTTTGATCAGCACGAACAATAGCGCTACCCGACTTTTCCTTAACAAACTCTGAGTTTAAAAATGACATTAATTTTTGCATATCAGGACAGTTGTTCTCAAAAAACGAGAAAGTAAATCCTGTTGCTCCAACGTCTAACTTCTCGATATTTAATAGCCTACACAATAATTTAATCTTAACAAGATTTAAAAGATTCCTAGTTTCAACAGGAACATCACCAAAACGATCATTTAATTCGAATAGCATCATATCTATGGCATGTTCAGTATCAATAGCGCCTATACGACGATACACTTCAAGACGCACTCCTGAATCTTCTATATAACTATCAGGAATAAAGATTGGCACACCGAGATTAATCTTCGGATCATTCTTTTCAAGTTTCGAGACATCGCATCCTGCTTTTAGCATCAGTATAGCTTCTTGCAACATAGACTGATACAGTTCAATGCCAACCTCCTTTATTGAACCAGATTGCTCTTCGCCAAGAAGGTTACCAGCCCCCCTTATATCAAGATCATGAGAAGCCAACCTAAATCCGGAACCAAGACCTTTCAAACTAGACAAAACCTCCAATCTTTTCTTAGATGATTCACTTAACGTTTTTTCATTATCAAGCAAATAGTACGCATACGCCTGTCTATTAGAACGCCCTACTCTACCCCTCAATTGATACAGTTGAGATAAACCGAACAGATCGAATCTATGTATTAAAATCGTATTAGCATTTGGAACATCAACTCCGGAGTCAATAATATTTGTTGAGATCAAAACATCAATTTGATGTTCACAGAAATCTCTAATAATATTCTCAAGATTTTCTGTTTTGCCATGAACATGATTAACTCTTAAGTTTGGGAATAACTTAGATACAAAAGCAAACAACCTATCTAAAAATTCTACACGCGGAGTAACAAAGAAAACCTGCCCCCCACGTCTAATCTCATTTTCAATAGCAATCTTAACAGACTCACCCACAAATTCTGATACTATAACTTTAACGGGCAACCTGTCAATTGGCGGTGTCGTTATCAAACTCAAATCCCTAACACCAGATATAGCAAGCTGAAGTGTCCTCGGAATTGGGGTTGCGCTCATAGACATAAAATGAACCTTATCGTTAAACTCCTTTAGTTTTTCCTTTTGTTTTACTCCAAAGTGTTGTTCCTCATCAATAATTACAAGCCCTAAATCACTGAACTTAACCTTATTCGAAAAAACAGCATGGGTAGCGATAATAACCTGAGCATCACCAGAAGCTATTTCTGCCAAATTTTTTTTCATATCTTTAGCAGAGACAAACCTAGAAAGATGGCAAACTTTGATAGCGAACTTTTCAAAACGCTTACGAAAAGCATGGTAATGTTGATAAGCAAGAATAGTCGTTGGTGCCAAGATGACAACCTGTTTAAAACTTGACGCGACAACAAAAGCAGCCCTCATAGCAACCTCAGTCTTGCCAAAACCAACATCGCCACATATCAAGCGATCCATAGCTATATCGCCTCTAAGATCACCTAAAACATCCTCAATCGCAGATAACTGATCTTCTGTTTCAATAAACCTAAAACCATTACAAAACTCATCATAATTCTCAGGAATATCTATTGGAGAAACTTTATTTAACTGACGTTTCGCAGCCAACTTTAGCAAACTATTCGCTATAACAAGCAATCGCTTACGAACACCAACCTTACGTTTTGACCAAGCACTGCTCTTTAAAGAATCAATTGTAACATCCCTATCATCAGCACCATATCTTGTTACTAGCGAAATATCCTCAACAGGAACATACAGCTTATCATCGTTCAGGTACTTCAAGCTCAAAAAGTCATGACAGACATCATTTACATTTAAATTAACAAGACCATCAAAAATTCCAATACCATACTTTTCGTGAACGACATAATCACCTTGAGAAAGACTAGAGTAATCAACGAAAATATCATTCGAATTACGTTTAGATCTAAACGCAAGTTTTGATCCAAACATATCCTTTTCAGAAAAAACAATCAAATCATCGGAAATAAAACCAGAATCAAGTTCAGAATGCATAACATTAATACAATGAGGTTTTACATCAAAAATATTATTTACCCTATTGATGTTAGATCCTTTAAATATATTTTCTATAAAATTCAACGATCTATCGTACGTCAACAAATATGAACAATTAGACGAAGTTTCTATTGGCAGTTTTCCGCCTATGTTCAAGTTATAACACTTTTCATGCAAACAAAAATTACATTCTTGTTCAAATTGATTTATCTCAATACATCTGAACTTTTTTTTAATGTCATTAAAAGCGTTGCAAAAAATATCAGAATATTTATGATGACTAGCTTTATTCTCAGTTTCCAGTTCAAAAAACTTTTTGTTATTTTTTTCTAGCTCAAAATCAAAAACAAACTTAGTATTTGATACAAAATATTGTTCAAGTCCGGCTAGTTCTTCGTGAAAAAATCTTAAATGCCATTCAACTCCTGGAAATAAAGTTTTATTTTCTACGAATTCCTTTGTTCTAGTGTTCATCAAATCATATTTCTTCTTAAACAGAAATTCTGTTTTATCAGTATAAACAACCTCAGAACATTTAGTGATAACCATACATTCAACATTAGACAAAGATAGCTGTGAATCTGCACAGAAGTATCTTAATCCATCAATTTCATCGCCTAAGAAATCTATCCTTACAGGATGTTCGTAAATTGGAATAAAAACATCTATTATACCACCACGCACAGCGAACTGGCCCATGTTCCTAACCAAATCAACTCTCGTATAACCAAATTCTATAAGCTTTTTTATAAATGCTTTAACAGCAAACTTATCTCCTATCTTAATATCTTTAACATCCCGAAAATAATCCGGGTGCGGAACCATATAGTTTAAAGAATCTAGAGACAATACAGTAATTAATTTTGTTTTCCCAAAAGCTAACTTAAAAAGAACGGCTGATCTTCTCGCAAACAATTGGTTATCGACAACACTTGATTCATAGATGTCCGAACCAAAGCCATCAAGACAAACAACCTCATGATCTTTAGACGTTTGCTTTAATATAGAACAAAGATAATCAGCCTTTTTAAAATCAGACACAACAAAGGCCAAATTATCTTCTTGATAAGTTTGTTTAATAAAAGGGACCCAGTCTATTCTGGCCCCTTTTACATATTGATCTAACATTTATCCTGTAACTCTTGCATCATTTTTTGTTTCCTTTATCGCTATTCTTTTCTTCTTTGTTTTTTTCTTTTGACTCTGAAAAGTCTATATTCGTTGAAATTAACATTCTTGACTGCCCTCTAACTATCTGAAACGGTATTGGACGATTCTTAAGTTTCTCATTCTTTCCTATCTTTTCAATGATAGACTTAAACTGAGCAGGCGTTTTAACTGCCTCGTTATTAGCAGAAATAATACCGTCACCCGGCATAAATAAAGGTCCAAACCAAGACATACTCCTATCTTCATCAACTGTTCTAACAATAACGGAAACCTCAGCTGGATATTCAGAACGATGTTTCTCAGGCACCTTTGATAAAGTAATACCAAGTTCAGGAACTTCAACCTCTGATTTACTTCCACTAGATGTTGTTCCTTCATCACTTGAAGAATCTATATCACCATTCTTCATTGCCTCCTCATAGTCACCAACAGCAACCTGAACTTCAACCTCGCCCCAATCTTTTCCATCTTGTCTCCAAACTTTAGCTTTCGCGGTTTTCCCGATCTCAGCTGTACCTACAGCCATCTGAAGAGTACATTTTTCAGATATCTTTTTACCGTTAAATTCTATAACGATATCTCCAACTTTAATACCAGCCTTCTCTGCAGGTCCATTTGGAACGAGCTTCGCTATATATGCGCCAAATATCTTTGAACTATCAAGTGTATGCTCTGTTAAACCAACACTCTCTGCCAACTTGGCATCAACATGATGAACCTCAGCACCAAACCATCCACGGAATGTTCTTTTGTGTTTTATAAGTTGTTCAACGGTTGTTTTAGCGATATTAGAAGGAATCGCAAATCCAATACCTATATTCCCACCACTTGTAGAGAATATAGCATTGTTAATACCGATAACTTTACCAGTTACATCTAGCAAGCAACCACCAGAGTTTCCCATATTAATTGGCGCGCTATGTTGTATATAATCTTCAATAAAGCTCGTCGGACTTTTCCCAAGCGCAACATTACGCCCTTTTGACGAGACGATTCCATGAGTTACTGTAGATCCAAGCCCGAACGGATTACCAATTGCTATAACAAAGTTTCCCTCTTCAAGTTGCGAGGAATCACCCCATTCAATAGCCTGCATTTTGCTTTTGTCAAATTTTAGATCTTTAACATTAACAGACAAAACGGCAACGTCAGTTCTTGGATCACTTGCATGAACCTCTGCAGGAAGTTCTGTTTTATCAGAAAGATACACAACTACCTTTTTAGCTTTTTCAATAACATGATGGTTTGTAGCAATATATACAGTATCACCGTCAATACGAACTATAAAGCCTGAACCAAGTGCTGTTGCTTTTCGGGTGCGAGATTTCTTTTTTGGTGCATCAAAAAAATCTTTAAAGAAATCATCGAAAGGACCGTGAAATAAATCAGAAAGGTCCATATGATCTTCTTCGATCAATTGCATAGTAGCAACGTTAACAACTGAATGCATTGCCTTTCTTGCAACGTCAGAAAAACCTTTAGAAAAACTTATTTCTATATCATCAGCAGTTTTGATAATCGGCTCATTTTTAATATTCGCAACACGATCATCGACATTCTCACTACCGACATAAGGACCTTGCTGTTTTGTTACTTGTTCATCTATATCTTGTTCTTGTTCCTTTGCTTGCAATCGCCCTTGCTCTTTTTCAACATCTTTTTTGTTTAAAAAATCAAAGACACCAGATCTAACGTTTTCCCACGCTCCAACTGTCCCTAATATTGCCCCGACATAAACAAGCAATCTGATAAAATTCATTTTTCTTTATAAATAACATTTTCCCCTCATAAAAATATTTTATCATAATCTTATGAAATTTTTATGATTTTAATAGCTATCAAAAAAATCTTTGCCAACACAAAGATAACAAGCATTATAGACGGTTGCAAAAACATTTATATTTGCTTAAACTAATGGTATAAACGCAATATTTTGTGTTTGTATATGATAAAAAGAATACTTATATCTATAATTGTGATTAGCTCTTTATTTTTTGTGATTTTAAAATGCAACAAAAATAAATTCACTGTCAATGAGATGCATATATGCTATGTATTAGACGACGGATATACGGAACCTACACTCGTTAGCATAAGTTCACTTATTCGACATGCAAAAAAAGGAAACAAGATAGCGCTTCACATAGTTGACACAGGCATATCAGAGGAAGGCAAAGAAAAGTTCAGAAAACTTGTTAACGCTTACAACAAAAACAATAGATCTGTTCCTGTGACATTAGAAATAGTTCAATATGATATATCAATATTTGACAACATATCACAAAAAAAATGGGGCAGGAATATATTTGTAAAATTTGTATTGCAAGATATTTTCCCATCTTTGGACAAAATAATATATCTTGATGGGGATATGATAATTGCAGGCTCATTATCGGAGTTATGGAACATAGATCTCAAAGATAATTATTGGGCCGGAATAGTACACGCGATGAAACAAACACATTGTGTTGGCACAATGCTAATTAATCTAAAAGCTTTTAGACAAGACGACATGGCAAAAAAACTCATAGAAAAAACACTAGATGGACAAGAAAAATTAAAGCAAGAAAAATCACAAAAAAAAATAACAGAAGAATATGCATTAAACACGTTATGCAAAAGCAAAGACAAAACGATAAACAGGATATTGACATTGCCTTTTAGGTATAATATGCACCTAGGATACACTATTAAAAACAGAAAATATATAAACGACGAAATAAAACAGCAAATATTATCAGAAATACCAAATATAATTGTCTACCATTATTCATCAAAAAACAAACCATGGAAAATTAGCTGGCATGAATTTGCAAAAAGAATTAATCCAACCTATTATGACTTGTGGCACGAAGAAGCAGCTATATGCCGAGAAATATTAAAATAAAATTATTGTAGAATATTAACCTAAATTAAATATTCTACAATCCAGATTTTATTTGTGTAGAAAATCAACTTCTACATTTTGTAATCCTATAGTCTTACGCAAAGAACTTATCCATTCATCATAGATATTCAGAACATCATACTTATAAATATCGCTATATTCAAGCTCCCTTAAAAAATAAACCTCCTTCAGTAAAGACGCAGCAAATATTCCATATTTCAATTGTCGCTCCTGCTCCATTAATGTTATAGCATCTATTTCAGTATAAAGTAGCATATCCTTACTTTCATTAACTTTGGATTTCGGCGTATAATTTGTAAGAAAAGAAAAACCTAATAAATCAAAAAATTCTTCTGAAATAATAATATTTATATCAATATTATTATTCTTAGAAAATTTCAAAGCATCTTCGATCTGATTAACTGCTTTTTCCTTTCTTTTATGCAGTTCTGCAATACTGCGAGTTGTTTCATTCGAAATATCTTTTATATTCCCAACTCTAAATTTATCACAATCTTCTCTAAATTTATCACAATCTTCATCGCTTAATTCTGATATCTCTTCATTAAAAAGTTTTGTTAAACTATCAACATTCTTTTCTTTGACTATTTTTTCAATACCTTGCTTCTCTCTATTGCTAAGCTTAACGTTATTATAAGAAAACCCTAAAAACGCTGTTCTTAAATTAGTGTTCGGATCCGTTATTAAATATATAGTTCTATCTTCAAATTCAGTAGAGGATAATTCTTCAAAAGTTATTGGAATAATTTTTCTGTTTGCTTCTCCAGCATGACAATACTCTCTAGCGATTATATCATCTCTATTTAAAAACAAATCATCTCTTTGCAAATCATATATATATACAACGTTCTTAAATAGCTAAAGCAGTCTCTATTATCTATAGTCAAAGGAACTGGATTATAAAAAAATTTATCCATATTGCAACGAAATTTTTTACATGTCATAGAAAAGTTAATGTGATCTTCTAGAGAATCAAAGTATCGTGATGCAATGAATGCTGCATAATTATTAAGTGCACCATACTTGGGGTAAGAAAGATTTTGTCGTGATATTGTGCTTAGTTGTCGGTCTGCTTCTGTTTGAAGGGAAGATATATCTGCTGTATAAGTATCAAATTTACTTGCAGCTAGAGCTGTTATTAAACATAAAAGTTTTAATTTGTTAAAATTTAACATAATTATTTTTAAAGACGAATAATATGATCTATATTTACCATCTTTACTTTGTTTGGTCAAGTATTGTGAGTTAATTTGTTATTTATTTTTGTTATTCATTATAAAACTCATAAAGAACTAATATACAAACTTTCAAAACGTAAAATTAATCACAAAAGATAATAAACTCTAAAAAAACATATTAACAATAAAGTAACAAGATTCTATTAACCTAATTATATATTGATTTATAAATTAACTTTATATCATTCTGTATTGATGCTATTTAACACTGTATCTAATAAATTCATATTATACAAATATATCTAAAAAATATATATACAAACACAACTCCACCATATATTACTATAATCTTTTATTATTTATAGTGTTTTATTAATCTGTTTTACGATAATAGTTAATGGAATTAACAACAGAATTAAAAAAACAAGTCGAATTATAATATATTATTGTATTGCATGCGGCTGGAATAGCAATGGTCGCCACCTGCTATTAATACATTGAGGTTATGGTGACTTATCAATAGCAGTAGATCATTATAGCTGCTACATATTAGACGCAATTGCTAATATATCAATTGCGAACTATCAATATAACTATATATTTTCAAAAAGGCTGTTCGCATTATATCAATTCAGCTAAGCCTTGCCTGTCAAGGCACGTTAAAGTTATATATTGGTTTAAGGAAATGGATGTGGCACTGCCACCCTTTTTTCAAAAAAATATAGTAGTAGGGATAGTGGTTGCTTATAGGTATGTGATATAATGTTTAGATTTATGGAGAGATAGGGGTGTGGCACTGCCAACCAGCCACTGGTTCACCTAAAGGTGAAGGTGGCTTAGGTTTATGATCGATAGGATGGCTATTATATCTCTAGTATATTAAGGAAGCATGTATAATGCTAGTTGTTGCGTTGCGCATAAGCAGGTGGCTGGAATAGCGCGTAGTAGTTTCTGCTATTTCGGTTGCGGTTGTATATGTTGCCTTGTAATGTGCAGTAAATTTTACATTTATTTTATGCGTATTTGTTATAAGTTTGACAAGCATGTTGCTCTTAGCTTACGGTCAGGAGCGTGCTTAATATTGCTATGCTATATAGTTTAATTTGAGTAAATAGACGTTACTAACGTGCGCCGCGCTTTGTGTTTAATGATAATAAAATATTATCGGATGCTTCTTCTTTCGTAAGCCGGCTGCTGGAAATACGATGGGAGCTGCCGGCTCAAAAGATAAGATCAAAGTGTTACCGCCAACCAGCCACTGGTTCACTTCTTACGAAGTGAAGGTGGCTTAGTTAGGCGGTTGGTATGTTAAGTTTGTGATGTCGCTTGGAGCTATCTGCTATTTCGATTACGGTTGTATATGTTGCGTTGTAATGTGCAGTAAATTTTACATTTATTTTATGCGTATTTGTTATAAGTTTGACATATCAATAGCACGCGACGAAAATGGCGAAGGACGCCGCCTGCTTAAATATTGACTTATACTGAGACATACTAAACGTTACGCATATACAAGGTTATATATGATGTCGTTTATGTAATCATATATGGCTGAGCCATCCTGCATCTATTTTCACTCACGTGAAAGATAGCTTAGATCTTATACCTAACATGTTAATATAGTAACAATTGAAAAACGCTATAGTTATTAGAATGCATGTCGATGCTAGCTAGATTAACTATTGAATTGTAAGGCGATATAGTGCACAATGTGTGTTGTCACTTTTCTGTGAATTTTAAATGTCATACTTCATATTTATAACTGGAGGAGTTATGTCTTCGTTGGGGAAAGGTATAGCTGCTGCGAGTTTAGGCGCACTTTTACAGGCTCGTGGATATACTATTCGCATGAAGAAATTGGATCCATACATAAATATTAATCCTGGAACGTTAAGTCCGCACAAACATGGAGAAGTTTTTGTTATGAAAGATGGATGTGAAGCTGATCTTGATTTTGGTCATTACGAGCGTTTTACTGGCATAACCTGCTCTGAATCAGATTCACTAACTACAGGCAAAGTTTATAACAAAGTAAGGATAAAGGAACAATCAGGCGAATATTTTGGATCTGATATACAGGTCATACCACACATAACGAACGAGATAAAAAATTTTATTATAAAAGGATCTGAAGATGTTGACTTTACAATATGCGAAATTGGCGGAACAATAGGAGATATCGAAGGGCTGCCATATATTGAATCACTTCGACAACTTTCAATAGAACTTGGAAAGCACAAGTCTATCTGCATTCACTTAACGTTTTTACCATATATAAAAACTGCTGGAGAACTTAAAACAAAACCAACACAACATTCGGTCAAGCAACTCCAAAGCATGGGAGTACAACCAGATATTTTGCTTTGCAGAACAGAACGCGATATCAATAACGATATAAAAAATAAGTTAGCCATGTTTTGTAACGTAAAATCAAAAAATGTAATTTCAGCTTTAGATGCAGATAACATTTATTTAATTCCAGAGCAATATCATAATGCAGGACTAGATAAACAAGTATGCGAACACTTTGGACTAATTTCTGAAACAGCCGAAAAGACTGCTTCAAAAATGATTCAATCTCGTTGGGGAACCATAAAAAACTCAATAAACTTTCCTGAAAAAACCACAAAAATAGCGATCATAGGGAACTACCAAGAGTTTAAAGATGCGTACTTATCTCTTTCACAAGCTGTCCTACATGCAGGAATTGCCAATAAAGTTAAAGTCGATATATTATGGATAAATCCAGAAGATGATCTTGATAAAAATTTACATCATATATCAACAACATCAGGAATAATAGTACCGGAAGATGTAAGTATGAATAATAATGAAAATATGTTTTCTATCATAAAATACGCTCGAGAAAATAAAAAACCATTTTTGGGAATTGGTCTAGGATTCAAGCTTACAATTGAAGAGTATTGCAAAAATGTATTAGATATCAAAGATTTACCTCCACTAATGAAAGACGAGTCAAAAAATCATAAAGGCAACTATGATTGTCACGTGAATCCAAACACTTTAACTTATAATATATATAAATCTGACAATATTACAGAAAGGCATAAAAATATATATGTAATTGATTCAAACATATATAATACAATCAAAGAAAATCAAAATATAATATTCAGCTGTTTCTCCGTTGACAAACGTCCAGAATCTATAGAATTAAAAGATCATCCGTTTTTTATAGCTACACAATTTTTTCCAGAATTTCAATCAACTCCATTTGCAGCACACCCGTTATTCTGTGCATTAATAAAGGCGACTCTATAATAAAGTCGCCTCTATTTTATTCCGTCAGCCTCCTATTATTTTATCAACAATACCTTTCATAATACTGATTCTTTCTCCAAGACTATCAACTACCTTTGTATCTTCAGATTTAGTACTATCTTCCTTTTGCTCGACACTACTTGGTTTTACTTCTTCTGTTTGAGGTGCAGCATTTACAACTTCTTCTTTCTTTTCTGTTGATTCCGAGCTACTTTGTGTTGCTTGTTTTTCCTCTACACTACTTGTTGCTTCAACAGATCCTGATTCCGTAGTCTTATCAACTACCTTTGTATCTTCAGATTTGCTTTCTACCACATTTTGCTCAACGCTACTTGGTTTTACTTCCTCTGTTTGAGATGCAGCATTCACAGTTTCTTCTTTCTTTTCGGTTGATTCCGAGCTACTTTGTGTTGCTTGTTTTTCCTCAACACTATTTGCTACTTCAACAGATCCTGATTCCGTAGTCTTATCAACTACCTTTGTATCTTCAGATTTGCTTTCTACCTTTTGCTCAACACTACTTGTTGCTTCAACAGATCCTGATTCCGTAGGCTTATCAACTACCTTTATATCTTCAGATTTGCTTTCTACCTTTTGCTCAACACTACTTGTTGCTTCAACAGATCCTGATTCCGTAGGCTTATCAACTACCTTTATATCTTCAGATTTGCTTTCTGCCACCTTTTCCTCAACGCTACTTGGTTTTACTTCTTCTGCTTTAGATACAGCATTCACAACTTCTTCTTTCTTTTCTGTTGATTCCGAACTACTTTGTGTTGCTTGTTTTTCCTCTACAACATTACTACTTGCTAATTCAACAGAGCCTTCCACACGTTGTCTTTGTTGATCATTTTGTAATTTCAACTCTCTGTATTTTAACTCTCTTTCAATCTTTGGTTCAACTTCACCCCTCGATGGCTCATCACTTGAGTCGGTAGCTTGATGTTCATCGAAAAAATATTCTGGAATATAGCTTTCAATATCATCGTATTTTTTATTTTTAAATTCATTTTCTTTCTCGAGCAACCTAGCTTTTTTAGATGCTCTAAACTTACGAATTTCATTGTTATCATCATTATAAATAAAAGCTCGTCTTTCTTCTGGCGTCATCGATTTAAAGTCACGTTGTTTTTCTTTCAGATTTTCCCCGTACCCTTCTATCATTCCGGATGAAAGTTTATTATCTTGCCATACCTCTTCCTTTATAGCTTGCGTATCATCTTCAACAGAATCAAGTTGCTGGCCTAATCTTTTAATATCTCGTTGCATACTTTTCAGCATACTTAACATACCAGTCTGATTTTCCTGTATTTTTTCCTGATTCTCTTTCATTTCTTTTTGATTTTCACTTAACTGTTCGTTATTTGGTCCATCTTTTTTTGTTGTATCAATTTCTTTTATTTTTTTGTCTTTATTTCCTTTTATGACATCAGAATCATTCTTTGATTCTTTTTTATCTTTCTCCTCATGTGATGAAGTATTATCACTTCGTTCTTCTATTTTATCTTTGCCAATTTCTTCTTTATCACTTGATTCTTTTTCAACATTTTTGGAACCTCCATCACCTTGCGTCTCTTGTTGATTTCCTTCGACTTCGTTCTTTTTTTCTTTAGATTCAGATTCATTTTTTATTAAATTAGAACCATCATTTCCATCAGCATCTTTTTTGTTGTCGTCTGGGCCTTCCTCATTATCACTTGTTTCATCGTCAACATCATTTCGGTCACCGCTAATATCGCCAACCCCAGCTGCTAATACCGTAATGTTTTCAGTAGTATTTTCTATTTGTTCGTTCGTTTCCATGACAATTTCTTGAGTTTTCTGAGTTTCTTTTTTAACTGCCTCTGTTTGTTGACTTAAGTTGCTTAAAACACCGCTATTCTGATTAAATGCATTAGTTAAATCAATAAGTTGCTTGCTCATCGCTTCTACTTTCGAAGACATATCTTCAACTTCTTTTTGCGTGGTTTCAGTTTGCTTGTGAACTATGTCTAAATCTGAATCAATATCTTTAACTGTACGTTTTAATTCTTCATCATCTTTTAAATCTTTTTTCATTTCTTGTATTATTTGTTCTACAACAACCTCATCATCCGAACCAGCATTACCACCTTGAGTCTCTGCTGTGGTTGATACTGTTTGACCGTGATTTTGCTGCACTTGTTGTCCTGCTGCAGCCTGAGCTTCTGGTTGATTTACCAAAGGCAGAACTCCTTGTTGTCCTGCTGCAGATTCTGCAACAACCTCATCATCCGAAACAGCATTACCACCTTGACTCTCTGCTGTGGTTGATACTGATTGACCATGATTTGGCTGTACTTGTTGTCCTGCTGCAGGCTGAGCTAGTAGTGTTGGTTCTGTTGTAACAGGATTTGGCTGAGTTTGCGCAACACCCACTGTAGAACCAGGTTGTACATCATTTTGTTGTACTTGTTGTTCTGCTACAGGCAGAACTACTGGTTGCTCTACTGCAGCCGGAGCTACTGGTAGCTCTGTTCCAGCCGGAGCTACTGGTTGATTTACAACAGGCAGAACTACTGGTTGCTCTGCTACAGGCTGAGCTACTGGTTGTTCTACCGCAGGCTGAGCTTCTGGTTGATTAATCTCAAGATTGTTACCAGCTAATGGTGGTTGTTCTGTTGTAACAGGATTTGGCTGAGCTTCTGGTTGTTCTGCTACAGGCAGAACTACTGGTTGCTCTACTGCAGCCGGAGCTACTGGTAGCTCTGTTCCAGCCGGAGCTACTGGTTGAGTTTCCACAGCCGGATCTACTGATTGATCTACTACAGTAGGAACTTGAACTGTCTGTATTGGTTGAACATTACCTTCTGCTACAGTAGGCGTTACATTATCAACTTGTTGCAATGTAGCAT
>JAFUQI010000006.1 GCA_017481035.1 Alphaproteobacteria bacterium
ATAAACATATACGTTATATCACCTACCTATAGGCAACCATATACACTACTACTATATTTTTTTGAAAAAAGGGTGGCAGTACCACTTCCATTTCCTTAAACCAATATATAACCTTAACGTGCCTTGACAGGTAAGGCTTAGATGAATTTATATAATGGCCATAGTATGGCAACCTAAGCCTTTTTGAAATATATATAGTTATATTGATAGTTCGCAATTGATATTATCAATTGCGTCAAAGAACTTAATGCGCTAACAATTAACTTCTTCTGTTTATGCATCCTGCATTAAAAGCATTTTTTATATGTTGATGATTAAATCAATATTTCGCGTTTGCCAGTGTTGTTTGGAGCAGAAAGCACTCCTTTCTGTTCCATTTCCTCAACTATCCTTGCTGCTCTGTTATATCCTATTTGTAGTTTTCTTTGTATATAGCTTATCGAACATTTTCTATCATTCATAACAACTTCGAGAGCTTTTTTATACATATCGTCTCCGCTTCCTGAATCTCCTGATTCGCTCAATGAATCTCCGAATTGATCGCTAACAACATCGACATAATTAGGCTCACCTTGACTCTTAACAAAACTTACAATACGTTCAACTTCTATATCTTTAACGAAAGGTCCATGTACCCTAAGGATTCTTCCTGCTCCAGACATATATAACATGTCGCCTTGTCCCAAAAGTTGTTCTGCCCCCTGCTCTCCTAAAATAGTCCTACTGTCGATTTTAGAAGTTACCTGAAAGCTTATACGAGTTGGGAAGTTTGCCTTTATCGTTCCAGTTATAACGTCTACAGAAGGTCTTTGTGTTGCCATTATGAGATGAATACCGGCAGCTCTTGCCATCTGAGCCAACCTTTGAATAGCCGCTTCAACATCCTTTCCAGCAACCAACATCAGATCGGCCATTTCATCGACTATTATTACTATGTATGGCATAGGTTCGAACTCAAGTTGTTGTGTTTCAAAAATTGGCCTTCCTGTTTCTTGGTCAAATCCAGTTTGAACTTTTCTGACCATAAGTTCACCATTTGATTTGGACTCCTTGAGTTTCTTGTTAAAGCCATCTATATTACGCACACCGAGCTTTGACATTTGACGATACCTACTTTCCATTTCGGCAACTGCCCACTTAAGCGCAAAGACTGCCTTCTTTGGATCAGTGACAACTGGAGTCAAAAGATGTGGGATTTCGTCATACACAGAAAGTTCAAGCATCTTTGGATCTATCATGATCAACTTGCAATCCTCTGGAGAGAACTTAAACAGAATCGAAAGTATCATGTCGTTAACAGAAACAGACTTTCCAGAACCTGTAGTACCTGCGACCAACAAGTGAGGCATCTTTGCAAGATCAGCCATAATTGGTTTTCCGCTGATGTCTTTTCCAAGTATCAGAGGAATACCTGTATTCATATTACTGAAGTTCTCTGAGGCTAGAAGTTCTCTCAAAAACACTGTCTGACGAGCCTTGTTTGGAAGCTCAATGCCAATCGCATTTTGCCCAGGGATTATTGAAATCCTTGCAGATATAGCGCTCATTGATCTTGCGATATCATCACTCAAACTTATGACTCTAGAAGTCTTAATACCTGGGGCTGGCCTAAACTCAAACATAGTCACGACTGGACCTTGTCTTACGTTCAGGATCTCTCCGCTCACTCCAAATTCCTCAAGTACATTAATAAGTTCTGCTGATAGTGTAGCTATCTTGCCTTCATCGTATTTGTATTCTTTTTCAGAATATTTATCAAGGAGATCTATATATGGAAGTCTGTATTCTCCATTATTATCAAATCTTTTAAATTGTTCTACGTTAAAATCTGTTTGAGAATCTTCTTGCTTCGGTTTGTAGGTTGTATTGATGGATTCTGCATCTTCCCAAACATCTTCTATAATAGTTGATTTTGAAAATTTGTTTAAAGCTGTTTTAAAGAAGTTTTGTATAGCTCCTACGTTTATTATATCAAGGTTTAAGAACAATGCGATTTTGGCCACGAATACCCATATAATTGCAAAGCCATAGAAAATCCATTCATTATAAGTGGAGTTGCGACATATATCTATAAACATGATTTTTGAAACGATATAACCTATAAATCCCCCTGTATAATAATCAAGAGATAGTGTCTTTATATATGATGATATAATTCCATATGTTGACAAGATATTGAATACTAATGCTCCCAAAAATATAAACGTAAAGAAAACTGTTTTTTTATATCCTATGTCGTGAATTCTACCATTTAAAAACGCTACCCCCCATATGCACGTCATTAACGATAACAAGTAAGAAAACAAACCAAATGTTTGTGTAAGGCATATTGCTATAGATCTAAGTCTTTCTAAAAACTGATACTCAAATCCATCAGCAAATAGTCTGGCTGATAGTGATGCTATGCATGTTACCGAAAACATTAGAAGGCAAAAGCCTATTACTTTTTCGTGAAAATTAATGTTTTGTTTTCTTTTTCTCATTACTTGTTATTTTGATCAAGTTGGTATGTTCGAACCATTTCTGTAGCCATAATCGCAATTGAGTATGCAAGCTCTTCTATGACTATATCCTTTGCTTGTTCCTTAGATGAATGAGCTGCGTATGGGATCCTATCACTTATTTCGTATGTTGTATAAGCATCCAGAACCTTTTCAGAAAGCTTTGTATAATTTTTATCATATAGTATTACGTTTGCAATCAATCTGATTTGTTCTTTGGCTATACCGCCTCCAGTAAATGCAACGGAACCGCCCCTCTCAGACAAAATTACTTTAATTTTATGCTTGGAAAAATCAAATCCATGTGATCTTAAATTTTTTGGTAGTTGTGACCTAAGTTTATATTCATAAAACGGCTCTCCAACTATCATCAGATCGTCATTTACACATTGCGCTCTATTTGTATCCTCTAGCAAAAAGTTTGTTGTTGAGCAAGAGGATACTAGTATTGCAATTAATCCACAGTACGAGCTTTTGATATAATTTCGTAACATTCTATCTGGTCTCCAACGAGGAAGTCATTATACCCTTCTGCAAATATACCACACTCATGTCCTTGGCGCGATTCTTTGATCTCATCTTTTTCATGGCGCATTGAACGAATTTTCCCTTCAAAGATAACTTTCTTGTTTCGAACAACTTTGATCTTTGAGTCGTTGCGTTTTACAATACCGTCTGTTACATAACATCCAGCAATTGTTCCGATTCTACTGATTGTAAAGATTTTTCTAACGTCAGCAGTACCTATATAGTTTTCTTCTATTATCGGTGATAGCATCGTTCCAAGGATTCCTTTTATCTCCTCGGTCATATGATATATAATCGAATGCTTTAAAATCTGAATGCCATTGATTTTTGCTGCATCTCTTGCATCAGCCGAAACATTGACGTTAAATCCAACAACAATAGCATTAGCTGTTTTTGCGAAATCTATGTCGTTTTCACTCACTATACCAACACCTTTATCAACAACTTTTACGCTAATTTCTGGATGTTGTATCGCCTCCAGTGTTGCAACTATTGCCTCAAGAGAACCGTGAACATCAGCCTTGATTATGAGGTTCAAAGTCTTCCCGTCTTCTTTGGATATCATCTGTTCAATAGATTGCTGTTTAGCCTTATTAGCTTTGGCCTTGGCTTTTGTTTCTCTATATTCTGCAATTTCTCTTGCTTTTTGTTCTGAATCAACTACAGCTAAAACATCTCCTGGTTCTGGAGTTTTGTTGAATCCGCTTACCTCAACAGGCATTGCTGGTTCCGCAAATTTTATCTTATTTCCAGCATCGTCATATATAGTTCTAACTTTTCCAGGAGATTGCCCTGCGACAATAACATCTCCTGGATTCAATGTTCCGTGCTGTATGATTACTGAAGCGATGATACCCTTACCCTTATCTACTCTCGACTCAAGCACAGTTCCAACAGCAGCTCGTTTCTTATTTGCTTTTAGTTCGAGCACCTCGGCTTGTAGTAAAATAGTTTCGATTAAACCATTTATGTTTATATTCTGTTTCGCAGAAATTTCAGCACTTAAAGTTTCTCCACCAAAACACTCCAGAACAACTTCATGATTCATAAGCTCTGTCTTTATACGGTCGATGTTTATGTCAGGCTTATCAATTTTGTTAATAGCGACAACTAATGGCACATTCTGCGACCTTGCTTGTTTTATGACCTCCACTGTCTGTTCTTTGATTCCATCATCGGCAGCAACAACAAGAACTATAATATCAGTTATACAGGCTCCTCTTGCTCGTATATTTGAGAAAGCAGCATGTCCAGGTGTATCAATAAACGTAATCTTCTTTCCTGCCTCTGTCTCAATTTGGTAGGCTGCTACGTGCTGGGTAATGCCTCCGGCTTCCTTTTGAGCAACGCTGGTCTTACGCAAAGTATCAAGAAGCGTTGTTTTCCCATGATCAACATGTCCCATAACTGCGACTATTGGTGCCCTTGGCTCTAGATCAGCCGGATCATCTTGTATGTTCTCAAAGTCTAGTTCTGCAAACGCATCTGTAATACGGCGCGGTTTGTGACCAAATTCAGAACAGACGATTTCGGCTGTATCTCCATCGATTAATTGGTTAATCGTTGCCATAGTACCTGTTGACATAAGATACTTAATAACCTCTGCGGATCTCACAGCCATACGGTTTGCGAGTTCTCCAACTGTTATTGTATCAGGTATATCTACATCTCGAATAACCTTTGCAACTTCCTTTTCGGCAATCGAATCTTTTTGTTTTTGGCGTGCTCTTTTAACTGCTGCAAGAGACCTTGTTCTTTCTCCAGTCTCATCATTCATAGCCATATCAAGAAAAGCTCTAGTTACTCTTCCGTTCGTTTTGTTCCTGCGATCTGACATTGACGACCTGACAGTAACGCCTTTCTTTTTCTTTTGTTCCGAGTCTTCGATATCCTTCGGTTTAAACTTTCTAACAGTATGTTGAGTCACTTTTTGCGGAACTTGCGATTCATCTATTGTCCGCTTAACAGATGCAGGAGATACTTTTCTTTCTATATTTCTTTGTTTCTCTTGAACTGTTGGTTTTTGTGTCTTTACTTGTTTGTGCGGCTTTTTGTCATATTCAGCGACCCTAAAAACAACTGGTTCTGATTGTGCAACGTATGCTGGTTTTTTAGGGTAAACTATTTTTGGCTTTGACGGTTTTGTTTCTTCCTGTTTTGTTTCCGTTTCATTAGTCTCTGGTAGCGCTTCTTGTATAGGTTCAGTTGAAACTGGTTCTTCATATTCTGCGCGATGTTCTTCTAGTTCCGTATCTTTATCTTCTTGTTTTATATTTTTTAAAACATTTAGTCTGGCATTAATTTCTTCTTGTGTTAACTGACCTGAATACTCATCCTTTTTCTTGAACACATCAAAACCATTCTCTTTAGCTGGCTCGTTAATTCGAAGGGATCCTCGTTTTTTTTTAATTTCTATTTCAAGAGAATTCTTTCTGCTACCGCTTGATGAAACACGTGATGTATTATTTAGGTTCAGCGTTAACGTTTTTCGTTTTTGTCCATTTGTGTCGTTTTTTTCTGCCATAAATTTTAACCTTTCGTTCCCTAAAACCAACTTTCTCTAATCTTCATAATCAGCGTTCTTGCTTCGCTATCAGTGATCGAATCACCAACCAACTCTTTAAGCTCATCAGCAGCCAAATCTCCAAGCTCAGTTAAACTCTTTATTCCTGCTTTAACAATCGCTTCAAGCAAATCTAGCCTTAAAAGTTTATATCCTACCAAGTCTTTTTCAACTTTATTTTCCTCGCAAAGCTTTTTAATATAAGCCTTTTTTGAATCTATATACCCGTTAGCTCTTGAAATAATCTCAGCCGCTATCTCATCATCGAAACCTTCTATTGAAGCTATTTCGGCCTTGTCAGCCAATGCTATATCTTCTATGTTATCAAAGCCTTCATCTTTAAGGATTATTGCCATCATTTCATCAACATCCAAAGCTTCACGCAATGTTTTCACGATCCTGTCGTTTTCCTGTTGACGTTCTGCAACATCCTGGCTATTGTTTATAACATTGATAGTATATCCTGTTAACTTTGAAGCTAATCTGATATTTTGTCCACGACGACCTATAGCTGAACTAAGCTGTTCGTCAGGCACAACGACTGTTATGTTGTCTCCAACCTCTTCCATAACTATTCGAATTGCACTTGCCGGAGAAATACTGTTAGCTATAAATATTGCAGGATTATCATTCCAACGAATGATATCTATTTTTTCCCCTTTAAGTTCTTCGGTTATAGCTTGTACTCTTGCACCCTTAATGCCAACACAAGCTCCTACTGGGTCCAAACTTGGATCAGATGAAACAACAGCTATTTTTGCTTTGCTTCCAGGATCTCTTGCTGCAGCCATAATTTTTATGACTCCATCGTAAACTTCAGGAACCTCTTGTCTAAACAACATTTTCAGGAAGTCTGGACTTGTTCTTGAAAGTTGAAGAAGAGGAATTGATGAATCATTATTTAATCCTGTGATCAAGACTTTTATACGTTCTCCTATCCTGAAGTTTTCATTCGGAATTACGTCGTATTTCCTTAAAACTCCCTCAGCCCTGCCAACCTCAAGTATTGTTTCGTTGAACTCTAGTCGCTTGATCGTTCCAGTTACTATTTCTCCTATGCGTGATTCAAATTCTTTATACTGTTGCGCATGCTCTGCGGCCTTAATTCTTTGATTGATAATCTGTCTTGCAGAACCAGCTGCAATTCTTCCAAAATCAATTGGTGGCAAACGATCTTCAACCTCGTCGCCTATAGTTGCTTCGACATCTATTTTTTGCGCATCTTTTAATGATATTTCATTGTTTGGATCGACAACAGTCTCTACAACTGTTAAAAGTTTTGTTATTGTAATATCTCCAGTTTTGCGATCTATATGCGCACTTATCCTATCACTTGTGCCATATTTGGTTTGCGCTGTTTTTAAGATTGCAAATTCCATTGCACCAAGTATTTCTTCCTTGTCTAGTCCTTTGTCTCTTGCGACTATATCAGCTACCTGTAGTATCTCGTTCCTTGCTACTACTCGTGAATCGTCACTAATCTTTATTTTTCTGCTCACCTTAAATATAACTCCAAAAAAGCTTTACTTTTTCCTAAAACCATCAAGATGTGCACTGCTGATTTCTTCGTAAAGCAATGTGATTGGTTCGTCGACTGTCAACGAATCGTCTAACCTTATTTTTATACCACTTTCCATTACGGATTCCAACAGTCCTTTAAAATTTTTTCTATTATTTTTAGAAACATATGTTTTTACTACAACATAATTTCCGCAAAAGCGTTCATAATCCTTTTGTTTTGTTAATGGTCGATCAATTCCTGTTGAAGATACCTCAAGGTTGTAATGACCTGTCATTGGCTCGTTTACATCAAAGAAGATAGAGAGCCCTCGACTAACCTGTTCGCAATCTTCTATTGTAACTGGCTCTCCATCCTTTTTTTCCAGCATAACCTGCAAAGTCTTTCCACGCCCTTGACCGAATATTGCAACCCTTACAACATTACAACCATAATCACCAACTAGCGGAGAAATATCGGATTCTATTTTGTCCGTTAAACTAGACATAAAAAAAATAACTATAATGATTATAGATATATTTTGCTACAAAATACATATAAAAATCAAGCTTAAATATTTTGTAAAACAAAACCTTATTCGCAAATATATAGGTCTGTACTTTTGTTTTATCAAAAAAAGCCCTTTAATTTTTGCTTTTTGGTATCAAGAATAGATTTAAAAAATCATATAATATAGATAAAAGAATAAGTTCTTTTAGGCACAAACAAACGCTATATATTTCGATTATCTATAGCCATTCTTTCAAAGTATTTGGTGGTTAAAATGTTGTCGCTTACCTTTTGAATGGCGTGCCTGATTGGAATTGAACCAACGACCTTTTCCTTCGGAGGGAAACGCTCTATCCAGCTGAGCTACAGGCACATTATAGTTTTAATAACTTTTAGCTAAAATTATATCAGTTGTTGCATCAACTCCAGACAGCAAGCATTTCCCTTTGGTTTCAGACTGACTCGTCGGAATACACCTGATTGTTAAGCTTAACTCATCTAGCACACTCAAATTATCAGTAGATCCTGACCACTTAACTTTTACAAAGCCTGTATCTGATCTAAAGTATTCTTTCAGTTCGTCTATTGTCTTAATAGTATTGTTAATTTTATTTTTTGCCAGTTCATTTATTCGATCCTTTAAAATTTTATCGTGCTGTTCCAAAAGACGTTCCACATTTGCTGCGAATTCGCTTATATTGCACGTTTCCTTTTCTAGATTGCTTGCCCTTTTAATAATGCTAACATTTTCCTGGTCGCATTCTTTTAATCCTATCTCCAAGATAAATGGCACTCCTTTTCTGATATAATCCCACTTCTTATTTTGTGGAGATATATCCTTCATGTCGACAATAGACCTTATACCTTTAGGCAAAGACTCCTTTATCTTCTCGCAATAACATATCAACTTATCTTCGTTGCCGGATCGCAATAGTGGGATTATAACAACGTGATACGGAGCAATTGCACTTGGCAGATTAATACCATCGTCATCTCCGTGACTCATAACGAGAGCGCCTATCATTCTTGTTGTAATTCCCCACGATGTAGTATTAGCATATTCTTGAGTTCCACTCCTGCTTTGAAACCGTATATCGACAGCTCTTGCAAAATTTTGCCCAAGATAATGGCTTGTAGCTGCTTGAAGAGCTTTTCCATCTTGCATAATTGTTTCAACGGTATATGTTTCAACTGCTCCGGCAAATTTATCATGATTTGGCTTTAATCCTGGTATACCATATAGTTTTAAAACATCAGATATAAACCAGTTATATACCTCATGCATTTCTCGTGCCTGTGTTTTTGCTTCTTCTTCTGTTTCGTGTGCTGTGTGCCCTTCTTGCCATAGAAACTCAGAACTTCGCAAAAACATCCTTGTCCTCATTTCCCATCTAACGACGTTACACCATTGATTGATTCGTACCGGCAAGTCTCTATACGACTTTATCCAGCGAGCCATAGATTCACCAATTACAAGCTCTGACGTCGGTCTAACTGCTAGCGGAGTCTCAAGTTCTCCTGCTGGTTTTAATTTGCCATCAACTTTTTCAAGACGGTGATGTGTTACTATCGCCATTTCCTTAGCAAATCCTTCGACATGTTCTGCCTCTTTTTCAAACAAAGACAAAGGAATAAACAATGGGAAATATGCGTTTTGATGTCCCAATTCCTTAAATCTATCATCCAGTATTCTCTGCATTCTTTCCCATATAGCATAACCATATGGTTTGATAACCATACATCCTCTTACACTAGAATTTTCAGCAAGATCAGCGCCAGTTATTGCTGCTTGATACCATGCTGAAAAATCCTCAGATCTAGATATTGGTAGTGCGTTTTTACGAGAAGTCATACAGTTAAAATAATGTTAAAAGACATTGTTATGCTACCATATTCTAAAGCAAGTTTCTATGAATTAAACGTCACAATATGGACATGCGTGTTAGTTGCCCTAACAAAAAGACTGAAGATCATTTAATGGATTGGGTAAGTTTTTAACTTGTATTGTATGCCTATCAATTTCACAAAGTATGGTTTGTTGAATAGGCTGCAGGTATATGATAATATGGAATCTAATAACAATCAAAGTTATCGGTACAATGAAACCTGGTATCATAAAGTCTATTATATCATCCTCAATAGGAAATGTTTTGGAATGGTACGAATATACTTTATATGCCTATTTTGCAACAGTAATTAGCTCTTTATTTTTTCCTGCTGATAATCAATATATTTCGATGATGCTAACATTTTCTACATTTGCTGTTGGATTAGCAGCAAGGCCAATTGGAGGAATAATATTCGGACACATAGGAGATAAAGTAAGCAGAAAAAGCATGTTAGTTTTTTCAATGTTGTTAATGACTATTCCGACGTTTTGTATAGGTATATTGCCAACATATGAGCAAATCGGTTTTTTTGCACCCGCAACATTAATATTGTTGAGAATTATTCAAGGTATTGCTTTGGGAGGAGAATTTGGTGCCTCTTGCACATATCTATATGAATTCGTTCCTAATAACAAGAAAGGATTCTTTGGCACATTAGCTTTAACTGGTGTAGGATGCGGATTAGTTTTAAGCTCTTGTACAATATTTATAATTGAGGCATGTGTTTCGAAAGAAACCATATACGCATACGCTTGGCGTATACCTTTCTTTATTAGTGTATTCGGAGCAGTAGTTGCTTTTTTTATGAGAAAGACACTTTATGAAAGTGAAGAATTTTGCCAGGCAAAAACAGGGCAAACTCTAATTAAAAATCCTTTTGTAGAATTGATTAAAAAATACAAACTTAAAATTTTAAGATTGTTCGGAATTTTTATCACGACCCAGGTTTCATTTTTTGTAGTATTTATCTTTGGGAAAAGCTTAATGATAAAGTTCCTCGGATATGATAGCTACAATGCTGGCAAGATAAATTTAATATCAGTAGTAAGCTATACAATCTCAACAGTAATATTTGGCTACCTCTCAGATAAAATCGAAAAGAGAAAAATAATTTTAGCTGGAGTTATTGGAATACTCATATCGGCGTATCCATTTATATTATCACTTCAAAGCAACGCATCTTATAAAATTATAGTTTTGTTTTCTATTTTAATGGGCATGCTTATAGGTATGACAGAAGGGACGCTAAATCCTTTGACTGCAGAAACGTTTCCAGTTCAAATAAGAGCAACAGGCATTGCGTTTTGTTGGAACTTTTCATCTGTAGTTTTTGGGAGCTTGGCTCCAATAATTTCAATGTATCTTACCGAAAATTGCGGAGGCGTAAATTCAGTCGCTTTTTATCTGATATGTACTTGCATAATATCACTAATAACTCTTGTAAGATGGAAGAACAGAAAACAACATGCACCAACAACATTTTGCGGAGCGAATAATTTAGCCAACTAATATTCGGAAAATGTACTGCACTTTCCTAAGCGAAAACACAGGTATTAATTTCTTTATCTCTGCAATCATCATAATATGCTACAGACAAATCAGAAAGCGAATCATATATAAAATACATTCAATATCAACTTACATCGATAAAACAACGCATTAATATACAATATATAATATATATTTATTGTATTTTATAGTATTGCACAACAATAAAGTATCGTTTTTAACGCTTTTTTAAAACAAAGAAAAATATAAATATCATTTTAATATGTACTCAAAATCAGTTTAACTTTTTCGCAAATTCAGCTATCATTTTAAAGCCTTTGTTGCCTAAGTTTAGATAGGAAATTTATATGAAAAATAATAACGTAAAATCGTTTCAGGAAATTATATTCGATCTTCAAATGTATTGGGCAAAGCAAGGTTGTGTTATTATGCAGCCATACGACACAGAGGTTGGAGCTGGAACATCACACCATGCGACTACTTTAAAGGCATTAGGTGATGGTTTTTGGGATGTAGCGTTCGTTCAACCATGCAGAAGGCCAAAGGATGGAAGATACGCAGAAAACCCGAATAGAACACAATATTATTATCAATATCAGGTTATTTTAAAACCAGCTCCAAAGAATCCGCAAGAACTATATCTTGGAAGTCTAGAAGCAATAGGATTCGACCTATCGGCTCACGATATCAGATTTGTAGAAGATGACTGGGAGAACCCTTCTTTAGGGGCTGCCGGTCTCGGTTGGGAGGTTTGGTGTGATGGAATGGAAATCACCCAATACACGTATTTTCAACAAGTTGGAAGTATAGCATGCGAAGTGCCACCAGTTGAAATAACTTATGGTCTTGAAAGAATCGCAACGTTTATTCAAGGCGTAGAGAGTCACTTTGATATAAATTGGAACGGACGAACTGACGAGAAAAAACTAACATACGGAGATGTATTAAAAAGATTTGAGAGGGAATTTTCATGCTATAACTTTGACGTAGCATCTGTTGATATATTGCTTGAGCATTTTCAGGACTATGAAAAAGAGTGTCAAAGACTATTAGCTCATAACCTTGTAATGCCAGCATATGAACAATGCGTTAAAGCGAATCACTGTTTCAATCTTCTCGATGCAAGAGGGGTTATCTCTGTAACAGAAAGAGCTGGCTATATCGCAAGAGTTCGTGCACTTGCAAAGAATTGCTGTCAAGCTTGGGTTGAATCTTTATAAGAAAAGGAGAACAAGAATGCAACAAGAGTTATTACTAGAATTTTTCACTGAAGAAATACCAGCACGTTTTCAAAGAAAAGCTTTAAATGATTCACTTAATCTGTTTTCAAGATTGCTTGATGAGTATGGCGCTATATATAACAAGGTTTTCACTTTTGTTTCTCCAAGAAGGCTTGCAATTCAAGTAAAACAACTTCAAAATAAGACAAAAGAATTTTATGAGGAAAAAAGAGGACCCAAAACAAGCGCTCCCGAAAAAGCTATTGCTGGATTTTTAAAATCCAACAATTGTCAGAATGAAGACCTAATAGAACGAGACGGATACTTCTATCTAAACATAGAGACCAAAGGAAAAGAAATCAAAAACATCATAAATAGCATTATCGAGGATTTTATAGCAAACATGCCATGGCAAAAATCGATGCGCTGGTATATAGAAGATCAAAATACATTAAGTGCATTTTGGGTTCGCCCAATAAGATCGATACTTTGCATTTATGACGGCGATTTTATCGATACATATATCGATTCTGTAGGCCTAAAAACCTGCGATTATACGTTTGGACACAGGTTCCTTTCAAAAGACAAGATAAGGGTTTTTGATTTTGACGACTATCAACAAAAGCTTGAAAAAAATTATGTAATGCTAGACTACAACAAAAAACGTAGCTACATCGAAAATGAACTCGTCCAAAGAGCCGCCGCTATGGGGCTATGTATGAAGTATGATGAGGCATTACTAGATGAGGTAACAGGACTTGTTGAATATCCTTTTATCCATATAGGAACGATTGATGAAAAGTTTATGGATTTACCATCTGTGGTATTATCAACATCTATGAAGGTTCACCAAAAGTATTTCTCGTTAACATACACTGACTCAATAATGGCTCCATTTTTTGGAACAGTAACAAACGTTCCTGGAAACAAGATTATGCAAGAAGGGCTGGATAGAGTATTAAGGGCAAGGTTAAGCGATGCGCAATTCTTCTATAAGGAAGATGTAGATGCAACACTTGAAGCGTTTACACAAAGATTATCTAATGTTGTGTTCCACGAAAAACTTGGGTCAATTGCTCAAAAGGTAGATCGCATGATGTCTATTGCAAACTCAAAAGAAGAGCACAGAACTGTAGCTCTTTGTAAGGCTGACCTTCTAACACAAATGGTAGGAGAATTCCCAGAACTTCAAGGAAAAATGGGAGAAATATACGCTAGAGTACAGTCAGAAGATGAAGAGGTTTGCATAGCGATAAGAGAACATTATAAACCTTTGGGAGCTAACGATACACTCCCAGAAACGAGAACAGGGGCACGTGTTTCATTCTTCGACAAACTTGATACTTTGGTTGGTTTTTTTGGGGTTGGAATATATCCAACCGGATCAAAGGATCCATTTGCCTTAAGAAGGGCTGCGCTTTGTATAGTTAGGTTATTGTGCGATTTTAAAGATGATATCCTAGATGGTGAAACGTTGTCATGGTATATAAACACATTGGTATCCGCTTACTCTGATCAAGGAATAGCACTAGATACAGAAATTGTAAAAGACGTAATAGACTTTATAACCGATAGGTTAACAGTATATATTTCAGATAAACTCGATATCGATCAAGAGATTGTCAAAAACGTAATAAGATCGTTTAATAGCTTTGATTTTAACTTCAAAGAAGCTGTAGACAAATCAATTATATACAAAGATCTAGCAAGCAAAAAAGGTTTTGTCACAGTTGAAGAGGCATACAAAAGAGCCGTAGGAGTAATAGGTGATTTCAAATTTGATATATCAAATGAATATACATTAGACAATGAGATAATGAAGAATCTTAATAAAAATATAACTTCAATAATCGACAAAGAACCAAGCTTTGATCAGCTAGTCTCAATATCAAGTTCTCTAATAGAAGCATGCGAAAACGTTTTAATGAATGATAACGATGAAGAGATAAAAAAACAAAACCTCTCTGTTTTGCAACGTTTTATAAAGCTTATACAAAGCCAAGGAATAACTTTTGCTTCTTAAATTTTTTGAGACAATTATGTGATAACGATCAATCTTAACGTCAAATGAGTTTGTTAGCAACAGCAAACACACAGAGCCTAAGCCACCTTCACTTCGTAAGAAGTGAACCAGTGGCTGGGTGGCAGTGCCACACCCCTATCTCTCCATAAACATATACGACTATATCACCTACCTATAAGCAACCACTATACACTACTACTATATTTTTTTGAAAAAAGGTTCGAAGAAAGAAATATAAATGAAGAGAACTTATGTCAAGGTGGAGAACGTAAGTGAACCTTGACATATAGTGAAGCTTCATTGATATAATGCGAACAGCCTTTTTGA
>JAFUQI010000020.1 GCA_017481035.1 Alphaproteobacteria bacterium
ATGAAGCTTCTTTGCTCTATTATATATATCTACGAGAAGCAGGTTATCCAAGAGAAGATTCTTTATAAAGTTATCCTTATCAAATCTTTCCTTGTAAGCAACCAGCAGATTTTGTATCTGAAATGCTGCCATCTTGCCTACCATATATACATCATTGTTGCTTCCCTTAGCCATCAATATATATTCAGTCTGCCCGTCATCTGCCACTTTAAAGAACTGACACCCTGCAACCTCCTGGTTATCAGCAGGTGATTCATTAAATGCCAACACGGCTTCTTCATACTCTTCAGTATCAGAAAATGTGCCAGCTAATGTCTTTCCCTCTGTATCAAAAATACAAAGATCTACTCGGGCTATCGCATGAATGCCATCAATTGTATTCTGAAGAATCTGATTTGAAACCATCTATTAAAAGCCTCCTAATTCTAATTCTATTTACCTCATTTTATAGTATCACATATTGTATCCTAAGGCAAGCAAAGACACAAATAAAGGTTCTATAATAAATGTTGGGGTGACGAACACATATTGTTCGACTCCCCAGCATTTTTGTTTTATACTAAAAGAAAAACCTCCAAGTGCCAGTCTAGCAAACAAATCACTCGGAGGTGCAAATACATGCATAATCATTGTATCAATAAACTTTTAAACTTGGAAGATGTAATTGTAAAAAAAATTGTTCATGCTGACTCTTCTGTTAAAGTTTTCTTAGAAACTAAGCCAACTGAACAAATTTGTCCTTGTTGTAAAAATCCAACAAAACAAATACACGATTATCGCTATCAAACGATAAAAGATCTTCCTTTGCAAGAGAAAAACTGTTATCTCGTTCTAAAGAAGAGACGCTATCGTTGCTCTTGTGGTAAAAGATTTTTAGAAACATACAGTTTCTTGCCACGATATTTTCAAAGAACAACTCGATTAACAGCTTTTATTGCTTCAAAACTGCATGATACTACTAATTTATCATCTGTTGCTGATAGAGCTAATGTTTCACCTTATACTGTTGGCAGAATCTTGGATTCCATATCGTTTGAACGACCTACTCTTGGTGAAGCTATCTCTATTGATGAATTTAAAGGTAATGCCAATTCAGAAAAATATCAATGTATAATCGTTGACCCGATTAAACATAGAGTACTTGATATTATTCCTGATAGAAAACAGGCTACATTGGCTCATTATTTTTATTCTATACCAAAGAAAGAGCGATATAGAGTCAAATACTTTTGTTGTGATATGTGGCAACAATACGTAGACCTTGCTAAAATCTACTTTCCAAACGCCCAGATTATTACTGATAAATATCATTTTATTAGACAGACCTCTTGGGCTATCGAAAATATTAGGATACGTCTACAAAAAACAATGTCTGCTAATCTCAGAAAGTATTATAAGCGTAGTCATTCACTTATCTTGCAGCGATACTCAACTCTTAACAAAGAGCAAAAGGAAGCTTGCGACTTAATGCTTCTATATAACGATGATTTACGAAAAGCTCATTATCTCAAAGAAAAATTTTTCGATATCTGCCATAATCCTAAATATTCTGAACAACGAATAGATTTTTTTGATTGGATAAAGGAAGCTGAATCATCTGGAATTGAAGAGTTTGAGAAATGTGCAGCTACATATAGACATTGGTCTAAAGAAATACTAAACGCATTTAAGTACAAATTCATCAGCAACGGTCCAACAGAAGGATTCAATAATAAAATTAAAGTCCTAAAACGTATTTCTTATGGTATTAGAAACTTTAAACGTTTTAGAACACGTATACTATTAGTAACTAATTAATTTATAGACTGGCACTTGGAGGTTTGTTTGCCATGCAACAAAATCCTATTTTTTCTTTAAAACATAAAAGTGTCTATAAACACAATGATGGAGCGTGATTCAACGAATCACAGTAAACGGTAATTCATACGTACCTACCAAAGTCCGTTAGTTTTTGGGATAATGTCTAAAAAACTAACGGATTTTTTGGTTTTCTCGATTAGTCCAAAAAACTAGCTAGTTTTTTGGATTTTTTAGAGTCAGCAAGAAAATCTCATTAAATTGGAGGTACTATGGATAAATCAACAAGTGATGTACGACTGGCTCGCTGGCTACCTATTATTGAAGAATGTGCAGCCAGCGGAATGCCTAAAAAGGATTGGTGCAGGGAGCATAACATTGAACTTAAGAAATTTTACTATTGGCAGCGCAAAGCGAGATCAGCATTATCAACCGAGTCAACGTCGCTATCCACTATACAGAAGGC
>JAFUQI010000021.1 GCA_017481035.1 Alphaproteobacteria bacterium
CAGGTACTATAGATATATCTAATATAACAAATCTATCTTATTGGTATAATGAAGGTACATTTAAACTAGAAGGAGGATCTACCTTTATACTACCTAAGAATATATTAGGAGATAGGAAGAAGATAGGTTATTATTATACATTTAAACCTATAACACTAAGTGGTACTAAAGAGAAACCTGTTAATATAGTTATACCTAAAGATTGTAAATATATAACATATATAGACAAACCTATAGATGAATTATTTGATGCAATACAAGAAGCAACAGGATTTAAATTTAATGGAAATAAGGGTAGTGTTAAGTTTAGTTTGCAACCATCTGTAGATAATGAATATGAATATGTAGATGAGTGTTAGTAATATATAAACATTTGTTGGAGTTTATATATTGATTTAAATGGTGGCACTGCCACCATTTTTTCAAAAAAATATAGTAATATACGATTGCCGTATTAGAGTTTGAGCAAGTCTGACGTGTATAAGCTGCTAAGGTTATTGTTAAAAACAATCTATCTGACAGAAGCATCTAAAACATATCCTGACGATAATTGTACGTACAAAGTTATACAAAAACATATAGCACAAGATTATTTTTATGTTAATAGCTAAAACAAAGGAAGCCACACAGTCGCCTGTTTTGTGGCTTTTTCAATTGTTAATCTTTGTGCTGATTTGCAAATTCAACCAATTTTCCTTCTGCAACTTTATCTAAAATGGGCTCAACCTCTTGTCTGCCAAGCTCAGTTTTGTTAACGTTTATTATTTGATTACTTTCTGGATCTACACGAATTCCAGCTTTTATTAGTTTTTTTTCTAAATTACCAACATTTTTTTGCATTATGTCAACGGCTAACCCAATAGACTTTCCCAAGTTTTCATTAGTTTTGTGTATATCAGACCTTAAATCTGCCACTTCTTTTTGCAGTGATTCGATAGCGACTAATATTTTTTCGTTTTCTGATGAAATAATGTTGGTGGCTCCCATTAAAATTGCCACAGATGCAGCAAAAAGTATCTTTGTTTTTATCATAATTTAGTTCTCCTATTATCATGATAGTACATGACCTATAATACATTCTACATCTTAAATGTTAATATTTCGTTAATTTGTTGTTTTATTTTTTTTACAAACTTGAAATTTACTATCGTGTAGTGTTAGCATATACAGAATAAAAAGTAGGTTTTAGTCTTATGAAATCAAATCCTTTTCAAGAAGCAAAAAGGGTTATAAAGGAAGAATCTCAAGCCCTTGATACATTAGCCAACAATATACCGGAATTGTTTGATGATGCAATTATGTTAATAATAGGATCTCACGGAAGGTTAGTCGTTTCTGGTATTGGGAAAAGTGGACATATAGGTCGCAAAATTTCTTCAACGATGGCATCTTTGGGACAAAGATCATTTTTTATGCATCCAAGTGAAGCCCAGCACGGAGATCTTGGAATGTTGCAAGATGATGATATCTTGCTGTTAATTTCATATTCTGGCGAAAGCATAGAGCTTATACCTGTTATAGAATACTCAAAACGACATGGGATCAAAATTATATCAATAACAAAAAACGAAGAATCAACTTTGGCCAAAAATTCAGACATACCTTTAATATTACCAGACATAAAAGAAGCGTGTCCTCTTGGGATGGCTCCAACTGTTTCTTCAACAGTCACTCTTGCTCTTGGAGATGCTATGGCAATAGCTATACTTTGCGAAAAAGGTTTTACAAAGGATCAATTTAAACAGTTTCATCCTGGTGGTGCTCTTGGTAAAAAGTTATCGCTCGTATCAGATGAAATGCACAAAGACTTTCCAATCATTGATGAAAACAAGAAGATGAAAGAAGCATTAGCAGTAATGACGAAGTTTGGATTTGGGTGCGTTGGCATTATTAATCAACACGGCGAATTAAGTGGCATCATAACCGACGGAGATATAAGGCGGAAAATGGCAAATAATTTCTTGGATATTAACGCCAAAAATGTAATGACTGTCAATCCAATAACAATTAATCAACAAATGCCAACCTCAGAAGCTATGCATATTATGGAAGAAAAAAATATTTCAAATTTATTTATAGTAGATAATTTTCGCAAACCAATAGGAATAATAAATATGCTTGATATTATTAAAAATAAAATTATATAACCACCACTATACTATTTGTTAATTTGCAAATTTACGTGTTATAATATAATAAGTGGGCTTGTGTTTTGTTTATATTGTAAAATGAAAAATATAAACTCAATAGTGGTATGTTTTTTTTCTTTGATCATTTCTGATATTTTTGCCGGTTCTATGTTAATGCAACAAGCAAATTCATTAAACAACGCTGCGAACAACACGAATATATTAAGTGCAGCAAATGAAGGCATAAACCAAATAACAAACTTGTTTGGAAATCTTGCAAAACTAAGTGATGAAGTCGATGAAGCAAGCAACCAAATAACAAATTCCGCAGAACAAATTAGCAACAGAACAAAAGACAGCTCTCAGCGATTAAGAGAACAATTTGGAACAAATAAAAACAATACAATAGATGAATTTCAAGACATGACAAATAAAGTGAACGATAAAGCGCAAGAACCAATGCCAACAACTTCAAAGGAAGCAGCAAAGCGACTAGAAAAAATAAAACGCAAGAAAGCAAAATTAAAAGAAAAGTTTTTGGAGATGCAGGATGAGTTAGATAATGAAGAAGCAAAAATGATAGAGATACACGATATTTTATCTCAAAAAGAAGAACTGAACGAAAAAGGTGCGCAAGTGCTTGCTAACATGAAAAGAAAACAAAACACAGTCAAGCAAAGATCGAATAGACAAGCCCCATCCAAACTTCCGCAAAGAAACCAAAGTAGACGGTAATTAATTTATGTTCGAATAAATTATAAGTTTTTTACATGTTTGACTATATATATAGTGTTTAAAACGTTTTATCTTTTAAGTAGCGATGTTAAACTTATGTTAGTACAGAGCTGTAGCAATATACACACGTTGCAGATTAAGTTATAATTTCGATAATAACTCTAAAATAAATAATGTAGTCGTATTAGATATAGATACCACAAAGATACAAAATAATAACAATAAGGCAAAGTAGGATGAAGAGTAAAAGGAATAGGAAACTGAAGAAATGTATAGAAATTGTCAAGTATAAATAAGCGGTGTTGTCAATAACGTTAACAAGAATAAGTAAGTTAGATGCTAATATATGTTCATTATTGTACTTAACACACGCAGGCGGCTGAAATAGCGCTTGGCGCCACCTGCTTAAATATTCCCTTATACTAAATAACATTATATATAAATATCAAATAATTGAACTAACTAAGCGGTAGTAAAATCCTAAAATGCTGCTTTACACTTTATTATTTCTCTAAGTTATCTATTGCTACTTTTAGTATATCCCATAAAGCATCTGTTGTTTCTTTGTGCGTATAATAGTCGAATTCATATAAGTCAGTTGATATTCCAGTTTCAAGCATATTATGAGAATGTCTAAACGGTAATCCTTTTGATTTTAATATTGCGAAATCGCTTATCGTTGATAAATAGAATACTGTTTCGTTATCATATTCTTTAATCTGAATCACATATACTTGAAAAAGTTCTGAAGCAGAATTTGTAAATAAAGCGTTAATCGACACTTCCATTAATTTGGTTTCATCAAGATGATTAAATTGTTTTATTGCATCTTCGTCTAAGTAAAATGCTGAGCAAACTTCAATTAACCCAAAAGAATAAAATACGAGCGCTTTCAAATCATCAGATTGCGAATTGACATACTTTTTAAAGTAATCTTTATCTTTGACACCAGATATGCCAAGAAGTTTTTTTGTTGCATTTATTAGTTTTGTGTTAGTTATCGATTCTGGTTCTTTTGTGTCTATTTGAATAAAATCAGCACCTTTCTGCGTTAATTCTTTTTTAGTATATTTATCTTCCAAATGTCCATACTCGTGTATAATTTGATCACAAACTCTCATTTTTGTTTGTTCAAAACCATTTTTTGTTAGTGATATAAATTTATAATCTGTGTTTGGATCGATAAAGATTTCGCTTTCGCAATACGAAGCTTTTTCAGCTATTGAAAGTTTCATCTCTTTGTTTCTTAACTTATAAAGAATGTTTTCTGTAACCATTCGTTCGATAACGCTCTCAGAACTTAGCATTTCTTGTATAGGTATAATAATTTCTTTTGGCACAAATCCTTCTATACTTTCATCTTCTGCATTAAATCTCCTAAACCAAAGTGTTTTTGGTTCGACTATGCGAAGTTTCACGTTATCTTCTAATCCAACAATTTTAGCAAATATTTGAAACTTATATATTTCTTCTTGAGTAGCCTCTCTTGAATACTTATAATCAAAATCTTTGATTGTTTTTGAATCATTAACAGTATGAAGAACTTCATCATATACAGAGGAATCCGATAATTCACTTTTGTTTAAATTACATGGTTCAGAGGTTTGTAATTCTAAACCAACAGCATAGCATGATGCACACAACATTATAGTTATATAATATAAAACTTTCATTTTCATAGTCTTATTGATCCAGCGTCAAAAACACTGTTGAATTATATCGTATATTATCTAAATATCAAGTAAATTATTGTGTAAACTTTTATGGGAGTTTTTAAAATTTGACAGAGTTACTGAGATAAAGTTATTCTATCTATAGAATGCGCGTTCGCGTCATTACAATCATTTTATTGTGGAGAAAAATTATGAAAATTACGATAGAAAAATATAACAAAAATTGGCCTATAATTTTTGAAGAAGAAAAATTAAGGCTTAAGAATATATTAGGATCGCATGCTATTAATATATATCATGTTGGTTCAACATCAGTCCCAGAACTTGCTGCCAAACCAAAAATAGACATAATAGTTACAACAGATAAGTTTGAAATAGTTAGAAAATTACTACCAGATAAATATGTTTATAAAGGAGAATTTAATATTCCTTTTAGAGATTTTTACGGAAAATATGCAGATATAAAATACAATATTCATGTTTTCGAAGAAGGAAACAATGAGGTAAAATCGATTATAATGTTTAGAGATTATTTGCGAAATAACAAACTTGCTAGAAAAGAATATGAACTAACAAAACTTAAAGCAGCTGAGCAAGAGGACTCATCTTCAAAAAACGAAATAGGTTTGCCAAAATATAATACATATAAAAACAACGCCATAAAAAAAATATTAAAATTAGCTGGATTTAATGATTATATTGTCCGTTATGTTTCTCAAAAAGATGAATCTGATTATTTTGATAGATTATATAACTTAAAAAGTTCTCCTTATAAAAAATACATTTTATATAAAGGAACAGAGCTAGTTGGAGCATCTGCTATAGATAACTGCGGAGAAATAATACTTATCAAAGCAAATTCTGATACTGATTTCTTATATCTTGAAAATTTTATGAAAAGAGTTCAGGAATCTTTGCTTGCGCCTGGATAACTTTACCGCTTTGCTTTTTAAATTTTATACTTGATGCATGGAGACACAGCCGTTTAAAATCTTTTCCACCATATTTTTTATCCCCTATAATAGGACATCCTATTGATGCGAGGTGAACGCGAATTTGGTGTGTACGTCCAGTAAATGGAGACAGTTCAACAAGGAACATTCCTTTTTTAATATGTTTTAAAAGATGAAATTCAGTAATTGCTTTTTGTCCTTTTTCAAAATCAACTACTACCTTTTCTTTGTCTCTGAATAGTGGCTTATTTATTGTCCCTTTTTCAAATGGAAGTTCCTCAGAAACTAATGCTAAGTATTTTTTTTCTATAAGTTTATTTTGAAAAACATGAAGCATATATCTTGACGTCTCAATATTTTTTGCTAATATTGTGAGCCCGCTTGTTTCTTTGTCAATTCTATGGACAAGCCTTGCCTCACGATTATAAGCTTTTGCCATAACATCTATCGCCATATTCATCTTCGTGCCAAGTTGAACAGCTAGCCCTGATGGCTTATTAACAATGATTAAATCTTCGTCCTCATATACGATAAGTTTTTTGAATTCATTGATATATTTTGAATAGTCCTTTTGTTGAGCTACATTTTCTGTACAGCAATATACATTTGCGAATTGCTTACAAACATTTGAATGCACAAAGACATCATCTTCTTTTGATACTTTGTCTGAAGACTTAGCTCTTTGACCGTTTACTAATATATCTTTATTTCTCAACGCTTTTTCTATCAATGCCTGCGGAATAAGTTTGCCATAAACTCTCCTTATATATTTGTCTAATCTTGATGACTCGAATTCCATTATATGTAGTCTACGCTGATAACAGTATAACCTTTTTGACCGTTTGGTGTTTTAACCTCGACAAAATCATCCTTTGATTTTCCTATGAGTGTTTTTGCTATAGGTGATGTTATTGGCAAAAGGCCATTTTTAATATCAGCTTCATCACTTCCTACAATTTGGAACTTTGAAATGCTTCCTGTATCTTCGTCAAGAATCTCAACTGTTGCGCCAAACTTGATTGTATCTGATTCTATGTTTGAAATATCAATAACTTGAGCCAGGCCAATCTTTTCTTCGAGATCCGATATTCGTGATTCAACAAGAGCTTGCCTTTCTTTTGCCGCATGATATTCTGCGTTTTCTGAAAGATCGCCTAGTTCCCTTGCAGATGCTATTGCTTCTATTATTTGTGGTCTTTCAATGTTTTTTAAATAACGAAGTTCTTCCTGAAGCTTGTCGTATCCATTGCGTGTCATTGGAATGGCTGTCATCTTAATAGGTTTAAAACAAAAATTAACCAAACAAAGTTAGCAAAAATTTAAATGCTAGTCAATAGCTAATGCTTAATGACTTAGATCGTTATTCGCAGGGTACTATTGTCTTGATAAGCAAAACAGCGCTAAGCAACATTCATTTAGGCAGATATAAATATACGGGTACTTTAATCGATAACAATACCTTCGTACATTAGAAGGAGTATCTACTTTTATATTTTATTAACAAGCCTTACTAAGAAAAAGCTAATAAATTTTCTATATTTCCAAATATGTTACGATGATTATACAACATAAATACAAACAATCTAATAGATGAATTGCTCAAAATAACAGAATGTGTAACTGGATTTGATTCTTACGGATATAAGGATAATGTTAAATACAGAATAAGCAGGCTATATGCCTGCTCGCTTTTTTAGAAACTAACTTTTGCTCCGAGCGCAATAAGTCCACACTTTTGACGTTTAATAGCTTCTCTCTCAGATGATTTTGTTGTAATTTTGTTTCTTTGCATACATGCTGTCGGTGTTGACTTTGCATTTTCATAATCGAATTCAGCAAATAACATTAAGCCGTCGCAAATCTTGTAATCTACAGTTAAAGTATAAATATGGTTTTGTGCCTTCTCTGTGCTTGTAATTTTTCTTGTTGCATGATGGTAACAAAATGCAAATGCCAAGTTTTCATTAACCTCATATTTTGCCCCAACGTTCCAGCTCTTTCCGGCATTAGCATTCTTGTCAGACATAAATTGGCAAGGTGTGAAATCATCATAAGTTTTCTTGATTGGCAACCTTGAGTGTCCATTGTTCAAATATCCAGCAGCCAATGTAATGCAATTATACTTTACGGATGCTGTTAAATGATATGACCTTGCATTTCTCAGTGTTACTTTTTTCTCTTCAGAAGTTGCTCCAGTGTCGCTACCACTAGCATATGTATAGTTATGTAATAAGATCGGCCTTGTATCTTCAAAAACATAAACTGCTGCAACTTTGGTAGCAAAACCATTTTTAAAGTCATGAGCGTGAGATAAGCCTAAAGCAACGTTTGTTCTTCCAGACGGTCTTTGTTTGTCATCTGATCCTTTGCGGAATAGCCCTAGATCATTTCCAGCGGATGAGTCTCCGGCCCTCCATGTTTTATCATTATGGCCGATATGTTTTGTATCTGGAGTTAAAGCAACGCCAAATTGCAATCCATATACTCTTGGAGTATAGTAAACGATCTTTGTTGCCTTTGATGAGTTTCCTATAACATATAATGGACGAATACACCCTTCAACCTGATCTATGTCATGTTCGACGGTTCCATCAATACCACAAGTTCCACCGAGTAACTGTTGTCCGCTGCATAGCATTTTTGCCTCAGGTCCCTTCAAGTTACCTATTTGCAATGTTCCCCAACCAGTGCGTGTAAATTGTAAATAAACTTTATCCATACCGGTATCGCCCTTCATTGCATAGAGGTCAAAATACGCCCCATATTCAACTCCATTTTGAAGTCTGCCAATAGCTTTAAACTCAATATCTGCTTCTCCAGAGACTAACCTTGCCATAGTTGAATCCATATCTGGCTTTTTGGTTGTCTTGAACAATCCGTTAGAATCTCCTTGATATGTTTTTACCTTTGGTTTCGTAAAGCTATTGTGAACCGCGGCAGAACCAGAAAGCACTATTTGAGGCCTTTCTGAATAATCAATCTTCTGTTCTTCTTGTTTTGCTGAAATATTAAGGTTCTCTGCTGAAATGTGGCAAGCTAGAAAACAACAGCCTAACGCTACTGTTAACAAATTTTTTTTCATATAAATTTTCGAAAATCATGATCTTTTGTATGATAGCAAACTATGCAAAACAGTTAACTAAAAATTAACAATTATGTTTAAAATAAAATAAAATTAGTTGCTGTAAAGCAACAAGATATGCAAAGTCTTATTCATAAGAAGAAAAACTACAGCATTATTCAACACAAAATGCTGTAGTTTTATATATATTTTAGTCGCTATTATCAACACTCATATTCTTCTCCACAGCCCTCATCATCAAGCTGAGCTGTTTCTTGTTCGCTTTCTTGTTCAATTTGTTGTTCGCTTTTTATATTAAATTGATCTAAATGTTTTTCTAATTGAGAAGTTAGTTCATTTTTTATATCGTTTATGAGTTTCCTTATCGTGCTTATATCGTTTGCATACTTATTTATTTTTAGTATTTTTCCTAATTGTCCTAAATCTTCTTTTGCTTTCACAAGCGGTGAAAAATATCGTGCTATATTCTCTGCAAATGAAAAGTTTGTCCGTGCAGATGAAAACAAATTTGAAACGCTATCTTTAATTTTAGCATCTTGCTGCATATGTTGTGCAGATGTTTGCCCTGAACTAACAACTGTTCTTACTGTTGCCATTATAGCGTTATTAACAATTTGATTTATAATCTCTTCAGAGCTAGTCTGCGATCCTTTTTTAAAATCCGATTTTATTGACGAAACAAAATGATTGTATAGTTTTATGAAGCCGTAAATCTTATTGATCTGTATCGTAACTCCAGTTTTAATTGCTTGCGACGTACTATCGTTTGTATTTATATCTTGACAAACTTTCGCATTCAAAGATTCAAGTTTTTGATATAACTGATCCGTTTTAGATTGCCTTGAACCATTCATAGTTTGATCTTTTGGCATTGAATCAATAAGCCTGTCATAAATTTTTGCACTCGAAAGATACCACAATATTTGACTTTTTACACTTGAAGTGAATTCTTTAAGTGTTTCTTCAAGATTATAAAGATTTGGTGTGTTTTCTTGATTGATATTAATCAATGACTTCATATACGTGATAATAGCGTTAAAAGTAGACAAATAGTTTGTTGTCGCAATAAGCGCTTCTGTTGTGGTTTTGTATGTTTTTGTTCCTATATAGCTAAGGTCCATTTCTTTAAATGCCTGTACTATATTGTTAAGTAAAGTATTGTTCAAAACATCCATAATGTTATTAGCGATATTATCAATGTTATTGTTCATCAATTGAATGCTGTCTAAAAGTTCTTGAAGTCCTGCAATATCTTTTTCCGTTTGCTGAATTGTTTCTTCAATTTTTTTTTCTTTTTGCGGTAATACTTTTTTTATTGGTATTAATGCTTCTGACAATTCTAGCAATGACCTTTTATTTAATTCTCGTTGTATGCTTTCTTTTTGTGAGCTAAGCAATGAAATTTTTTCATCTATCAATGTTATATTTTCTGCAATTTTATCGCCTTTTGCTTTTTCTTGTATGTATTCTTCTGCAATTTCTGTATATGCGTTAATTTCTTTACGTGCGTTAACATCGTTTGTATCAATACATTGTAATATATTGGATACCTGTTGAATAAATTTTAAACCATAATCGTCATCAGGCAATTTTTCTTCATTAGGTTCGAACTCTAGTGCTAACGAATTATAGCAACTCGTGAGAGTGTCTTTCTCCCCTTTTAATGATTCGAAAAAAAACTGAAACGGTGCTTTTAATTCTTCGTAATTGTCTTCTTCGTTTAATCCGCTTCGTGTCAGTAATCTTTCTTTTTCACCTTCCAAAAGTCTATCGTTTAGTAATCTATAACAAAATCCAAGAATATATTGTTTACTACCTTCCAATTCTGAAATTACATTATCTATATTTATCTTTTGTGCTTCCTCCTGTTCATTTAATGTTTTTTTCTCTTGATTCAACCAATTGATAACCTTCTGAATTCGAGAATCGACAGTGTTTTTTATGGCTTTTAAATATTTCTGATTTTCTTCTTGATTAATAAGCGAAATAGAGAATTGTTGTTTTATCTCGTTTTCTAATTCGTGCGCCAGATTTTCAAATATTTTTGCTAACTCAGCTTTTTTGGCACACGATAAGCGATAATAATTGTTTGCAATTGAATATCGGTTTCTCACTGGCAACAAAACTACATTTTTGCCAAAATACACTTGCATATTTTGCGAAAGACTGTTACTGACATCTTTGTGAAAATTTTGGAAATAATCTGCTATTGTATCTATTTTGAATATGTTTTTATTTTGTGCCACAGAGTTAAGAGTGACAATGTTCGAGCATTGGATTACTGTTGGCAAATACACACCATCAAATGGTAAACACCTACCGTCAAAAGTAGAAATGAGTGAGTTTAAATTGTTAACGCAAAAATGCCATTTTAAATTGACTACTCCACCATTCTTACGATAAAGATATATTGTATTAAACTGTGAATATTTGACTGAATTTTGTTGATCACATATTGGAACCACATTAGGATCAAACAACAAATTAACAGGTGAGGTAATTTCGTCTTCTTCACATACTGTTAACCGCATATTTTCAAGTTTCGGAACCTGATATTCATCCGAACAATAAAAATCGTTGATAATTTCTTTTAATGTATCGTACCCGTTTAATTTTAATGAATCCACGTGAAATGGAATGGGTTGTTCTATAATATAGTTTTCGTTTTTAATACCAGTGGTTACGGACATGAAATTATAGCCGTTTATTTGTAGTGGTTGAGGATTACTTGCCAATAAATCTTGCACAGACAACAGCGCAACTAGCGATCTAAGTAGAATGTATTTTTTCATTTTTATATATAATTTTTATATAATATTTGCTAAAACTCTTTTTTTATTCTACACTTAACTGTATATTTAGTCAAATTGAAAACAAAAAAACACATTTGCAGTTTTGGTCTAGCTGCGGTAGAATGAATGTATAGACGTAGCTTTGAAAGGAGTTTGCTATGGTTCAAAACGAACAGACAGAAAACAGTTTGGCGAGATTCGCAACGGACCTAACAGCTTTAGCTACAGCCGGAAAACTGGATCCTGTTATAGGTCGAGAAGAAGAAATTCGAAGAACAATCCAAGTCCTTTCAAGAAGAACAAAAAACAACCCTATTTTTATTGGAGAACCAGGGGTTGGTAAGACAGCTATCGCGGAAGGCTTAGCTCAAAGGATAGTAAGCCGAGATGTCCCTGACACAGTTAAAGGCAAAAAGATAATGTCATTCGATCTTGGTGCCCTTATGGCAGGAGCAAAATTTCGTGGAGACTTCGAAGAACGATTAAAATCAGTTCTGAAAGAAGTCACAGCAAACAATGAAATAATCCTTTTTATAGACGAAATCCATACAATAATAGGAGCAGGAAAATCAGACGGAGCTCTTGACGCATCCAATATGCTTAAGCCAATGTTAGCTCGAGGTGAATTACGATGCATTGGTTCAACAACATTAGATGAATATCGCCAATATATAGAGAAAGATCCTGCATTTGCAAGACGCTTTCAGCCAATCTATGTTGAAGAACCAACAGTCACTGCATCAATATCAATACTGCGAGGCCTTAAGGAAAAATACGAGATTCATCACGGTATAAGAATAAGTGATTCGGCAGTAGTTGCTGCGTGCAATTATTCAAACAGATATATAAGTGACAGGTTTTTGCCAGATAAGGCTATTGACTTGATGGACGAAGCAGCAAGCCGAGTAAAAATGGCAATAGATTCAAAGCCAGAAGATATAGATGAACTTGATCGAAAGATAATGCAAATAAAGATCGAAGTAGAAGCATTAAAAAAAGAAGATGATCAAGCTTCAAAAAAAAGGATGCAAAATCTCCAAGACGAATTAAATACACTTGAGCAAAGATCAAGGCATTTAAATCAAATGTGGACAAACGCAAAACATCACCTTGACGAAATAAATGCAGTAAAAGAACAAATAGAAAAATTAAAACATAGCGCCGACGTACATCAAAGAAACGGGGAACTTGCTAAGGTTGGTGAAATTCTGTACGGACAAATTCCAGTCTTACAAAAAAAACTTGACGATTTACAGAAAGAGTCAGGTAGTGTTAAAAACGAAGTAACGGAAAGCGATATAGCACAAGTTGTATCAAAATGGACAGGAATTCCTGTTGACAAAATGATGCTCACTGAAAAAGATAGGTTAACAAAAATAGAAGACAAGCTCAGAGAAAGTGTAATCGGTCAAGATGAGGCTATCAAAGCACTTGCAAGTTGTATACGTAGATCTAGAGCTGGAATTTCAGATCCAAACAAACCGCTAGGCTCATTCTTGTTCTTGGGGCCAACAGGTGTCGGAAAAACGGAACTCTCAAAAGCTCTTGCTCAATTCTTATTTGATGATCCAAGCAATATGGTTCGAATAGACATGTCTGAGTATATGGAGCGTCATTCCGTTTCAAGATTAATCGGTGCTCCTCCAGGATATGTTGGCTTTGAGAATGGCGGAGAGTTAACAGAAGCAATAAGACGCAGACCATATTCCGTTGTTCTTTTTGATGAGATCGAAAAAGCACATAGTGATGTTTACAATATATTATTACAAATACTAGATGAAGGAATACTAACAGACGGATTGGGTAAACACGTCAACTTTAAAAACACAATTATAATATTAACGTCAAACTTGGGAGCAAGCTTTTTTCAAGATTCTGAGTTATCAAATGATGAAATAAAAGTCAACGTGTTAAACACGCTAAAATCAAACTTAAGACCAGAGCTTATTAATAGAATGGACGAAATAGTTGTATTTAATAGCTTGTCGGAAGACAATATTACTGCAATAGTAGACATACAGCTTGCAAAAATAAAACATAGATTATTAGAAAAACAAATAAATATAGAGTTTGATCAGTCTATAAAAAATTGGATATGTAAAGATGGGTATGACAAATCATACGGAGCAAGACCGATAAAAAGATTTATACAGAAAAACATAGAAAGCGTTATTGCTGATTCGATAATAGATGAAACCATCACTAGCAACAGTAGTTTTACAGTAAGTCTAGAGAATGATTTAGCAGTAATACATAAATAGTAAGGTTGCAATAAATATGCGAATTGAAAAACCGGAAGATGCATACTAACCCAACGCAAAGTTCCTTCAAACTTTGCATTGATCAAACAAAGATATAGTTTTTAGAGCAAAGATCCATCTGTTCCTAGTATAGGCATAAATGGAAGGTAGTTCTGCAACCATTGATATCAAGTGTAACCTTTTTGATATTTAGTCTACTCAAACTTTATCGTGTATTTATATCTCATCTATATCTGTAATCATTATATTTATATTAATTACTGTGTTGAGCACACGCAAGCAGCGGATGTTTGTAGATGTCTTTGACCGAATAGAACCCTATATGTATTTTTTCCTTTGGTCTGTAAATTTGAACTTCTATAGAAAACATGGCTCTGAATAACTTGCCTTTAAAAAGATAACTTAACAAATAATTAAAATTGTAAGTTACAAATACTTTTTGAACCTTTTAAAAACCTCTATATATAAGCTTCTTTTAAAGTTAACTGATAGTCTTATTATGTTTTGTGCGCCCATCCACTTCCAAGTATCAAACTCTTTATGATCTGTCGTATTTAAGTTTATTTCATTATCATTTCCCAAAAACTTTAGCAAAAACCACTTTTGTTTCTGACCAACAAATGTGTAATTTCTACGAAGCAATTGTTTCGGTAACATGTATTCTATCCAATCCTTTGTTTCTGCTATAATTTCGACATTATTTGTGCCTATCTCTTCTTGTAATTCTCTCATCATAGCATCTACAGGAGTTTCACCATCTTCTATTCCGCCTTGAGGCATTTGCCAAGGTCTTTTTAAAAAGAAGGAAATCATTTTTGTATTTACTGTATTCTTCTTTGCAGCGAATACTTGATTGCGTTTATTGAGTAGAACCATACCGACACCAAGACGCATCCGACCTTTTTTCGTGTCCACATCATTGTCCTAAACCCAATAATATGCACATATGGTAGCATATATTAACAAAAACGGCAATAGTTTAAGGCATTAGGCATTGACAAGCTCATTAACAATCTATAATTTTATACTGCTATATCCATGTATCAATAACAGCACCCATTATCAGATACAACCAAACCAACACAACTAATTTAATACCATTAACTTACCTAAGCCACATTCACCGTTAGATGAACCAGCCGTAGTACGGCAACAATGCTAACATTATCAGGCATCATGATAACCATATATTTAAAGCAGGCGGCGCGCCAGCGCCACTCCAGCAGGCTGCTTATGCTCAAAGAAACATCATACAACATTTTATCATTAAGCGCTCCGTGCCGCACACGTTAGCAACGCCGGATGACTTAAGTCAGGGCATATAGCTTAGCAACATTAAGAATTCCGCGGACTGCGTCACAAGCGCTGAGCGCTTATTGATATGTTAAACTTATAACAAACACGCATAAAATAAACATAAAATTTGCCGCACATCACAACGCAACATGTACAACCACAATCGAAATAGCATGCTGTGTATCGCACCATTCACGCCTCATGCTTGTACGCAAGACAAATAACTATCCCATTATACATATATAACTGCCATACTGTTGATCACTAACCTAAGCCACCTTCACCGTTAGGTGAACCAGTGGCGACTAACAGCAACTAACTATAAGCAACATAAACATATACGTTATATCACCTACCTATAGGCAACCATATACACTACTACTATATTTTTTTGAAAAAAGGGTGGCAGTACCACTTCCATTTCCTTAAACCAATATATAACCTTAACGTGCCTTGACAGGTAAGGCTTAG
>JAFUQI010000022.1 GCA_017481035.1 Alphaproteobacteria bacterium
AATACAGAATATAATGATAGTAAGTATACACTATCATTACCTCAAGAAGGTATAGATAATATTATTAATACGGATACTACTATTAAGTTTAATATAACTATACTTAATGGTAAGAATGTTACTATAACAGGATCTAAACCTTTATATATAGATAGTAATATAAACGTATATGGTAGAGTTATATTCAATATTCCTGTTAAAGGTAATGGTAGTATTACTATACATCCAGGAGGATCTTATAGATGTTCTAAACCTATAGGTATTAAGGTTATTAATAAAGGAGGTAAGATAGTGTTTAAGTAAGAGGGAGCCTATTTATAGGCTTTCTTTTGTGTATGGGGGGGAGGAGTTAGAGTTGGGGAGTGTAATACAATAGATTTACGATAGTTGCTAATACAATTGTTAATGTCTAGCTTTTTGAATGGTGGACGTTTGCTGTTAAATTTGATAAGATCAGCTGAATAGGGGAACTTTAAAGTTTATAATATGAAAATTATAAAATATATATTTTTATCAAGTGCTTTTGTTAGTGTTATAAGTTTCGTACTTTTGTGTGGTGACGGGCAAAAAAAAGGTGATTTTATTGTAAATAAGAATGAGACAAAAATAATTGCGGCAAATGAAATAGTTAAATTTTCATCTCAATCTAGGTTTGTTTTATACAACAATGCGAAACTAAACATTTACGGAGCTTTAGATTTACATCACGTAAAAAATGCAAGACATTTTGCTACAGAGTATGAGCTAAATGGACGAAAGCAAAATGCGGTAATTAATTTTTATCCTGGTGCCAAAATTATATTGCCTAAATCACTCAAGATGACTAAATCTGAATTGCAAAGATTCGCTGAAAAGATTAGCGATAAATTTACTAGAGAATCTTTCAATTCAGATGATACTCTACAGTTTTTGTTTGCTAAAAACAAGGAAAACGGCAAAATGATTTTCAATTTTAGGCCTAATGATGGATATTATTCAAATGAAGAAATTCTTATAGGAATTGGAGGAAGCGAAGATCTTAATGGTAACGATAAAAAGATAGATGTTGTTTGGGACTCAAAAATTGGATGTCTAGCAAAGAATCAAGAAGAGCTAATAAGAGCGATAAAAGAAGAGCTTAATATTGATATAATTGTAGATAATGGTGTTAAGATTAACTATAATTATAGACCTCCGATTACAGTGGATGCTGGACAAACGTTTTCGTTAGTTGGTCCTGATTTTAAGAAAAAGATATACAATAACGAGAGTGTTTGTTTGAAAGGTTCTGTTTCTAAAAAAGTTATTATAGAGTATCCAGAAGAGTATGAAGACATTATAAGAAGAAATACAGCTGTTGGAGACATACTGATAGTGCCAGCTATTCTTAGAGAATTTGGAAAGGCTTCAAACGTTGAGTTTGCAATTGATGAGAAATCTTTTAATGTTGAATTTAAAATCGTAACAAATAGAATTTCGGAGAAGAAAAAATCATTGTTTCATATACCAACATTCTCGGAATTAAATCAAAAAAGACAAGAAAAAGAACGAAATCTTTATAATCCGGTTGGTGAAAATATTGAAGATTGTGATTTTATAAATGATTTTGATAGTGAGTGTTAAACAGTGTGTATACTGATAAAACATCTTAATCATATTGGCAAGTTGTGTCGTCAAGTGTAATGGTATTTGGCATATCCACTTATTGGAATCAATCGATATTATCAATTGCGAACTCTTAACGTAACTATATATTCAAGGCATACAATTACATTTTTTACAGCACATTGTAGTTGTTATGTTTTTGCTTAATCTGGTGGCCGAACCGTCGCTTTGGCGCTGCGTGCATAAATATTGCGTTGCTTTAAAATGTATACGAATATAACAATTAATCTGTGTTTTTTGTCTTATACAATAAATTGGCATCGTACTTCGATAGATATAGTCTTACTTTGTATGAAGTATGTTTGTTATAGTATATAGATCGTGTGCTGTAATTTTTTAAGGTTATGAATTAATTTGAAAAGTAAGATTGAAAGAATTATACTGTTTCTATGTTATTTTAGATTTTCTGTATTTTTTGTATTAATTTGAAAAATTATCTACAATTGATTTTAAATAAATTTAAGGATCAACGCTTGTATGTATGTTATAAGAGTTTGTTACCATATCTTAAGCCATATACTGTAAAAGTTATTCTAGCTATTGGTTTGTGCATACCGATCGGAGCTCTAGATTCTGTTATCGCCATGTCTCTAAAGCCTTATACTGATACAGTTTTAATGAACAATGCTGAAAAGAATATATTTTTTGTGCCTATATTAATAGTGTTATTTGCGATTGTTCAAGGAATTTTAAATTATTTTGCAACTTATTTAAATGCAAGCGTCGGGGAGAAAATTACAAGAGATATAAAGCATGATTTATATAAGAAAATGCTATTACAGGATTCTGTTTTTTTTGATAAACAAAAATCAGGAGATATAATAAACAAGTTTAATATTCATGCAGATAATGCAAGCGCTGGATTGTTATCCAAAATGAAAATGCTTGTTTCTAGAATTTTTTCATCAATTTCTCTAGTTTGTGTCCTTATATATAATTCTCCGCAACTTTCATTAATTGCTGTTATAATATTAGGTGTAGCCTTTTTGCCACTTTCTAAAATAAGAAAGAAAATTCGAGATATAACCAAATCAGTAACGAATGGTTTAGCAGGTCTTGTCACAGAATATAATGAAAGTTACTCTGGAAATAAAACTGTAGCAGCTTATAACTTGCAAAATTATCAGGAAAAAAAGTTTTTAACATCTTTAAATCAATTGACTAGCAAAAAGATTAAACTTTCACAAAAAACAGCTTGGATATCTCCAATGATGCATGTAATAGTTTCTGTTGGAATAGGGCTCTCTATAGCTTATGGTAGCTATAAGATATCACTAGGGCATATGACTAGTGGTAATTTCGTATCCTTTTTAACAGCACTTATTTTATTGTATAACCCTGTAAAGAGTATGGGAAATAATGTTAAGGAGTTTCAGTTATCAATGGTGGCAGTCGAGCATGTTTTAAAAACGCTTAATATTAAGCCAAGCATAGCAAATAAGAAGAACGCTATCAAATTGCTTGGTTTTAAAGAGAGGATAGAGCTTGAACATGTGAATTTCGGATACAAGAAGAAACAAACAATATTGTCAGATATTTCTTTAACTATTAATAAAGGGGAGACTGTTGCTTTGGTTGGTGGATCTGGTGGAGGAAAAACAACTATCGCTAATATTATATTGAGATTTTATGATATTGCATCAGGTTCGGTAAAGATTGATGGGATAGATATTCGAGAGTATACATTGGATAGTTTGCGAAAAAATATATCTGTAGTGTTTCAGGATAATTTTCTTTTTAATGGAACTATAAAAGACAACATCATGCTCGGTAGGAAGAATGCTACTATTCAAGATGTGCAAAAAGCAGCAGAAATGGCGTGTTTGAATGAATTTTTAGGTAGTCTTCCAGACGGTCTCGATACATACATAGGTGAACGCGGTGTTCTTTTGTCTGGTGGTCAAAAACAACGTGTAGCAATCGCTCGCGCATTTTTGAAGGATGCTCCAATAGTAATCCTTGATGAGGCAACATCTGCGTTAGATAACAAATCTGAGGAAGTTGTTCAAAAGGCGCTTGAAAATTTGATGCAAGATAAAACTGTGATTGTTATAGCGCATAGGCTTTCAACTATAAGGAATGCTGATAAAATAGCAGTTATCGATAAAGGAAAAATTTTAGAAGTCGGAAAGCACGATGAGTTGATGAACAAAGAATCTGGGCAATATCGAATGCTGTACGAAAAACAGTTTAAGAAGTAAGTAATATATTTAAAGATCTTTTATATTTTTTTGAAAAAAGGGTTGCAGTGCCACATCCATTTCCTTAAACCAATATATAACTTTAACGTGCCTTGACGGGTAATGCTTAGCTGAATTTATATAATGGCCATAGTATGGCAACCTAAGCCTTTTTGAAATATATATAGTTATGTTGATAGTTCCAAATTGATATATTATCAATTGCGTCAAAGCAACAATGCTAACATTGGAAGGCATCATGATAACAATATATTTAAGCAGGCGGCTGGAATGGCGCGGGGCGCCGCCTGCTTGTGCGCAAGACAATAACTATCCCATTATACATGTAAGCTTCATTGGTATAACTGCTATACTACATCATGAAACTATAGGATATTCACAATTTCGTAGTATCTCAAGCGAAACAAGATAACCAGCCACATATTAAGCCGGCCGTGTCGCACACAATAGCAACGCAGGATTGCTCAAAGTAAGTAAATCCTAGCAACATTAAGCCACGCCGCTGAGCGATTCAAAATAGTAGCATGCTTGTTGATACATCAAACTTATAACAAACACGTATAAAATAAACATAAAATTTGCCGCACGTCACAACGCAACATATACAATTGCAATCGAAATAGCAGGATGCGCTCACACGTCACTTCGGCAGCGTGCCCGCCGCCTGATTATGCGAAATGCAATAACTATAATTATAGATAAAAGCTTCCTTGATATAATTGCTATACTGCACCAGGAAACTATATAGTACTCTCAAATTTCGTAGTACCTCAAACGAAGAAAGCAAACAACCCCATCATATTAAGCCGGCCACGCCGCTGACCGCTTCAAAATAGCAGCATGCTTATTGATACGTCAAACTTATAACAAACATGCGTAAAATAAATATAAAATTTGCCTCACCTAACAACGCAATATATATAACCGCAATCGAAATAGCAGGCAGCACCAAGCAACATCGTAAACCTAACATACCAACAACAAACCTAAGCCACCTTCACCGTTAGGTGAACCTGTGGCTAGAGAGGTATAACTGCTGGAGTACGGCAATCAATATATCAATACGACAGCGTTGTTTGTCGATAATGAAAGCTTTTTCGTTATCATTAGAACAATGTCGAAAAGCCAATAAGGAATCTATGTTGTTCGTCGTATTTTTCTTTTTTGATTGGTTTTGCGTATGTAAGCTTGATTGGCCCGAATGGGGTAACAAACGCTATACCTAAACCAACAGATACCCTTATTTTTTTGCGATCGAGAATCTTATGTCCCTTAATTGTATTGTCGAATTTGCAGGTACACTTGTCAAAATCATCGCCTTTTGTATCCTTTATAGTTCCTCCAGTGTATGTGATATATTTTTTTCCTTTTTCTGGTGCATCCCATAGTGTTCCAAAATCAGAGAAAACGAATCCTCTAAATTGAAGTTCTTCTGGCAAACCAAGTGGGAATGTATATTCTACTGTGCCTTTCCAGTACTTCTTGGCGCCTATATAATCACGTCTGGAAATTGTTTCACCTTTTGCGTTTTGTCTAAGGGTGGCTGAGAATGGTCCAAGACCGGAAAACTCAAAACCTCTAAATTTTTCATATCCCATCTGGAAGCTATCTATCATATGCGGTTGTTTGTTACCTATTTTAGATAATAGACCTGTCGATAATGAAACGGTTAAACTTGTCTTTCTAGTAACTGGAAATCTACAGCTTCCGAATAACTCGTTTTTCAGATGACGAGCTTCTCCACCTATTCCTGCAAATGTTGTTGAAAGTCCTATGTTGAACGTACATTTTATTGGAACTAATAGATGTTTATCGAATGATATTGTGTGTTTTATAGATGAAAGGCTGTGTTTGTCTTCGTAGGTTGGTATTGTTCCATTGCTTTTAAATTTCATAGTTTGATATCTGATAATTGGCGATGCAGAATCCATGACATAATTAAATTTTCTGCTTGCTCCTTCATATGCCCAGCTTTGAGTAAAGTTTGAGCTTAATGCGTATGAGATACCAAAGTTAACTCCCAATTCTTTAACTTCTATACAATCCCAAATTCCAGAAACATAACGATATCCACCAAGAGATCCCTCTATATCTTTATCGAAAAGATGTCTGTCGGTTGTTGATACTTGTATGTTGTTTAGGAAACGAAACTTTTCCTTGCGTGATACTTCGTATGTTTTTCCATCAGCTCTTGTTTCACGGCTTTTTCCAACAGCTGCTCGACTTGATCCTAGGAAGACATCAAGAGATCTTCCTGTGCCAAAAAAGTTGTTTTCACGATAAGCGAGGTCGACTCCAATACCGTCTAATGTTGAGTAACTCGCGGCTACAGATGCTTCTGCTGTTGATGTTTCCTCAACTGTAACTTGGAGTATATATTTATCGGGATATGTTGGATCTTGAATTGGCTGTATGTCAACTGTTTTGAAGAATTCCAAATCTCTTATATTCGATTCAGCTAATGTAACAAGTGCCTGGTTATAGGCATCTCCTTCTTCGAGTGGAATTTCTCTTCTTATAACGTGATCTCTTGTCTTTGTGTTTCCTTTAATTATTATCTTGGAAATATAAGCTCTTTCTCCTTCGAGTATTTCGAATGTTACATTCAATGTGTTTTTTGAAGTTTTTTCAATATGAGGCTTAACTCTAATGGCTGCGAAACCTTTATATCCAACAATTCGTGAGATATTTGAAACGTCGTGTTCTATTAGGCTTTTGTTAAACTGAGAGTTACCTTTGCATAATAGCTTGCGTTCGATTTCTTTTGTGTCTATTCCTTTTAATTGTGTTTTAACGCAAACGTTTTCAATTTTATATTGTTGCCCTTCTTGGATTGCAAACTTCAAACAAAACTCTTTTTTATTATTCGAAAGTTCTGCTACTGCAGATATTACTCGCGCGTCTGCAAAACCATTTTCTTGATAATATTTTTCGATTGCTATTCTGTCTTCTTCTAATCTGTCTTTATCATATGTATCATCTGACGCGAAAAAGCGATACCATCTTTTAATTTTTGAATATATTACATCTCTTAAATCAGAAGATGATATAAGTTCATTTCCTGAAAATATAATTTTACTTATTCCAGTTGCATCGCCTTCGTTTATTTCAAAAACTACGTCAACTCTGTTTTCTGGAAGTTTTATGATTTTGGGGTTAATTGTTGCATTGTACCTGCCAAGAGTCCTGTAAACTTCGAGCAATCTTTGTTGTGCTTCTTTTATTTGTTCTGGTGATAGAGCTTTTCTTGCAGTTAGTTGTGTTGCTTTTCCTATATCTTTGTCTGATAACTTTGAATTACCTTCATACGATATTCTATTAATGATTGGGTATTCTTTTACAGTTACAACCAAAGAGTTTCCTTTTATTTCAAGTTTGACGTTCTCAAAGAAACCAGTTTCATGTAAAGCTTTAGATGCGGCGTTTAGTTTAGAATCATCAAGCTCATCTCCAATATTTATAGGCAAATATATTTTGACTGTTTCGGGATCGATTCTTTGGCAACCATTGCATAAAATGTTTGTTATTTTTGATGCATTTGCGATTGTTGATTGGCAAGCTGCAATTGTGCTTACAGATGCTAATAAAAGTAATCTTGTTTTGTTCATTTAAATAAATTCTCCACAACTTTAAAAACCTTTAGATTTGAAATATCATTCCATGTTCCGAGAAGCATAAGTCCAACTACCAATATAAGTCCAACCATAAAAATTGATTCAACCAATTTTTTATTCATAGGTTTTCCGGTAAGCCACTCGATTGCAGATATAACAACAGTTCCTCCATCGAGAACAGGAATTGGCATAAGGTTTATTGCGCCAAGTGCTACAGATATCATAGCTATCATCATTATAAAACTTAATATTCCTGCCTCAGCACTATCGGATGAAACTTTAAAAATTGATATAATTCCACCAACATTTTTTGGGCTTGATTTGCCTATCAATATCTTTATAATGCCATCTATATTTTCGATTGCCATGTTGTAAGTCATAGATATAGACGATGTTATAGATTCTAAAATAGGTAACTTTTTATAAATTACATCTTTAGGACTAATTCCCAGAACTATTACAGGGACAACTTTATCTCCTTCCTTCTTAAACATTTCGATTGAGAGTGATTGTGTTTGTCCGGATCTATTGATTTCAAGGTTTAAAACCTTTCCCCTTGAACCGATTATATGTTCCCTAATTTCTTCGAATTTCGTTATTGCTTGTCCATTAGCCTTTATTATAATGTCTCCAGTTCTAAGTCCAGATGTATACGCAACAGAGTCCTCAGATGCTACCGTTATTGTGTTATTAAATTCCGGCAAGCCATTGAATGTTGAAACATTGATATATATTACTGTTGCAAAAATAAAATTTGCAAATGGACCGCCAGCGGCTATCAATAACCTTTGCCAAGGTTTTTTCCTGTGAAGTGACCCTTTTTCTAATTCGTCCTCTGTATAGTTAGTATTATCAGCTTCTTTTACGCTTGATGCATCAGCATCTCCCATCATTTTAACGTAGCCTCCAAGCGGTATTAAAGAAAAACGCCACTCTGTTCCTTTTGAATCTTTCTTAGACATTAGAACAGGTCCAAAACCAAAAGAGAACACTTCACAGAAAACGCCATTTAATCTAGCTATAACAAGGTGTCCAAGCTCGTGGACAGTCACGACTATTCCAAGCAATAGCATAAACACAGCAAATGATAAAATAAAATTCATTAAGTTAATATTTTAATATTCTCGCCAAAAATGATAGCATAGCAAAAAAAATTAACAAATGTTTTTGTGCATTGTTGGGGCAAGTATAAGATGCTGATCGCATCTATTTCTTGGACGCAATTGATAATATCACTTCTATATTTTTAAGAAGGCTTAGGTTGTTATACTATGGCCAGTAGATCAATGAACTCTTTTTTTATTGTTTTACATAAGTCTGCGTTTTGAGTGGCGCGCTTGGCGCTGCTTGCTGTTTCGATTTCGGTTATATATGTTGCTTTGTTAGGTTTATTTTATGCGTGTTTGATCAATAAGTATGCTGCTATTAGTGTACGCTCAGAAGCTGGCTTAATGTTGCTGGACTACATGATGTGCCTTGAGTAAGCCTGCGTTGCTATTGTGTGCGGTGTGGCCGGCTTAATATGGGGCTGGTTAAGTTGGCTAGTTTCGTTTTAGATGCTACGAAATGTGTTAGTATTCTATAGTTTCCTGGTGTAGTATAGCAATTATATCAAGGAAGCTTTTATCTATAATGATAGTTATTGCATTTTGCATAAGCAGGCGGCGGGAATGGCGCTTGGCGCCGCCTGCTTTAATATATTGTTATCATGATGCCTTCCAATGTAAGCATTGTTGTTTGGTCGCAATTGATAATACATGCTATATATAACTATATATATTTTCAAAAAGGTTTATGTTGCCATACTATGGCCATTATATCAATTCAGCTAATCCTTACCTGTCAAGGCACGTTAAGCTCATATAAGGTTTTATAATACCGGTAAGAAAGGATATGGCACTGCCACCATTTTTTTCAAAAAAATATAGTAGTAGTGTTATATGGTTGCCGTACTACGGCTGGTTCACCTAACGGTGAAGGTGGCTTAGTTATATGCAATTATATTTTATTAGCGATATCTATGCTGTCTGTCAGCAAAAGTTACCATGGTTTTTCGGCCTTTAAGATTTTTTCATATATATTGTTCAGTTCTCCATATTTATCTATGATCGCTACATATGCACTATAAGCGCCTGATTTTGGGGTTATAAACTGTATATTTTTATTCCCATATTTTTGTTTGGTAGAGCCTGATTCTTCATGAATATGGCCTGTAATACATAGAACATTATCTGTGTTGATAGAATTATATATAGAAGTTGCTAGGTGTTTTACAGCAGATTGACTATCATGAGAAGCAACAATTAAACAATCTGTTTGTTTTGCATTTTTTATGTTTTGTTTTAATCTATCTAATTTATTATCAAATATATTTTTCCATTCAGGTTGCTTCTTAGCCGGAGCATATTCTACTGTGTCTCCAAGAACGACAACGTTGCCAAACTTAGCAGATCCATTGATTTTATTAGATGCAAATTCTTTCTCAAAGTCTAAATTTGAGACTACAGTTACGTTGTTTTGTAGAAGTTCTATAAACTTACTTAGGTGTTGTTTATTCGTTAATTCGTGATTACCTATATTAAGGACCACTTCCGATCCTTTATTGTTTAGCTCACCAAGCAGTTCTCTAAACTTTGGTGCAGGATTGTTGATATCTCCGTTATTATAAGCGTCTCCTTTTTTATTCCAATAATATTCATTTGACTTTGTTACATACGTGTTTTGAATGTTTACTGACGACTTGTTAAAGTAATCACCATTAAATATAGTTACGACATTTTTATAAATCCTTTTCTGTGCTTCTGCTAGGTTTATAATTGATTGATACATCTCAGAGTATTCGTGTGTGTCTGTTAACATTATAACTGCTGTTTTATCTTCAATATGCAATGAATCGCATTCATCAAAAAACAAGTCATCTTCACAAGCAAATGTTGAGGTATATGATGAAATAACCGTACAAATCACGAGCAGAAAACGAAACATATATTATATTATGTTATAACCTCCTATTTAAATGCTAAATGATTTTAAAGCTAATCACAAGCATTTTGATATGATTGCTGACAAGAAAATAATGGGAATAAAAGGAATGTTGTTATTTTTAGAAAAAAGATTTGCAATAATTCCTAAGATTCCACATGTTATTAGAAATAATGGCCACATATCGTTTTGAATAAAGAACGATATAAAAAACATGAATACATAGTCGCCAAAACCTATTGCATGTTTTTTGTTTTTTATTACGAATATTATGCCAATCAGTAACAGTATTAAAAATGGAGTAAAACAATATTTCTGTTCGTAGGTGCAAACTAATGTGCTGCATATGGAAAATATCGTTAAAGGCATGACTCCTATAGTACGGCTTCGTATATCCTGAATTGACAATATAACTCCTGATGCAGTACAAATTGCATATAAGGCTATTAGTATTGTTTGCATAACTCAAAATACGTTTCAGCTGCTTTATATGATGATCTAACAAGTGGTCCTGCTAGGATTTTTATGCCCGCTGATTTTCCGTATTCTTCATATTCTAAAAACTCTTCTGGTGTGACATATCTATCTATAGGATAAGAATCTATTGACGGTGTCAGGTATTGTCCTATTGTGAGTATATCAACTTTTGCTAAAACTGCATCATCTATTAGTTCAAAGACCTCTTCCTTTGTTTCACCAACGCCAACCATGATACCAGTTTTTGTTATCATGTTTTGATCAAGTTCTTTAATTTGCTTGAGGACTTTAATTGAGATATTATAATCCGCTGGAGGCCTTTTAACATCAGGGTGCAATCGTTTGACAATTTCGAGATTGTGTCCATATACATCTGGTTTTGCTTCGACTATTGTTTTTATAGATTCTATATCGCCTCTGAGATCTGATGGCAAAATTTCGATCTTTGTTTCTGGATTCATTTCTCTTATTGCGTTTATAACATCGGCAAAATGTTTGGCTCCACCGTCTGGGAGGTCGTCTCTTGTTACGGTTGTTATAACTGCATATTTGATGCCAAGATCTTTAACTGATTGCGCAACCTTTTGAGGTTCATCTGAATCGAGTTTTGCAGGGCATCCTGTTTTTATATTACAGAATCTGCAAGTCCTTGTGCAAGTGTCGCCCATAATTAAAAATGTTGCCGTTTTGTTTCCCCAGCATTCTCCGATGTTTGGGCAAAGCGCTTCTTCGCACACAGTGTGAATACACCTTTCTTTTACGACTTTAAGTGTGTCTTCAAAGCCTTTGGTTCCTATTGATTTAACTTTTATCCATTTTGGTTTCTGAAGCATATTAGTCTCCAATATGTTTTCGTATTGAATTTAGGAATCTTTCGAAATCTGGTTTTGAAATACCGCCAAACTGAACAAGATCATCTCGACCTCCAAATCTTAATCCAAGATTCATCTCTTCATTTGCAAGGCTTGTTAGTTTCTTTGCTGTTACTTTGTCTTGCAGTTTCTTTGAAACATACATACATGTTGCTATCTTCTTGGTGTCTTGGTTTTCATTGGCTATGACTACACACAAAGGTATATCGTGTGATTTTTCTTTGTCAACAATATTAAGAACAGTTTTATTATCAAGTCCATGAACAAAGCAGCTTTTTATAGTTACTCCTTTTGTTATTTCTGTTTTTAACTCAATATTAGAGGTTGCTTTTTGTTCTTTTATTTCAGAGAGCTGTTTATTGAGTTGTTTTATTGTTTGCTCAAGGCAATTAATTTTTGATTGTTTTTCTTCAATCTGTAAGTCTAGATACTCTCTAAGAGCTCTGCCTGTGATTGCTTCGATTCTTTTTAAACCTGATCCTATGGATGAAACGTTTACAATTTTAAATGCTCCAATCTGTGATGTATTTGATATATGCGTTCCTCCGCAAAGCTCTTTTGAAAAGCCGTTACCTATAGTTACGACTCTCACTGTATCTTGATATTTTTCCCCAAAAAGAGCCATAGCTCCAGAAGCTTTAGCACTTTCAATGTTCATGATATCCGTAATAACATCGCTTGCTTTATCAATCTCATTAAGGATGATTTCTTCTATTTTAATGATTTCTTCTTTAGAAATAGTATCGCTATGAATGAAATCAAATCTTAGACGCTTATCAGTTACTAATGATCCTTTTTGTGCAACATGATCACCTAATACTACCTGAAGTGCTTTCTGTAAAATATGTGTTGCTGTATGATTTTTGGAACATGCCAGGCGATGCTTTTTGTCTACCTTTAGGTGAGCTATAGATCCTACATTAATATCTCCATTCTCAACTTTGCATTTATGAGCAAAGATTCCTCCTATCTTTTTTGTATCTATAACTGAAGCGTTATTGATTGTTCCTATATCACCGACTTGTCCGCCTGATTCTGCGTAGAACGGAGTTTCCTTTGTTACTACCATGACTTCATTCTTTTTATCATTACAAGGAATTATTTCTAGTATTTCTGAGTCTAATTCAAGCTTATCTCTGTTAAAGACAGTATCTCCATGCCGTTCGGCAATATCAAACCAAACCTTATCAGTAAATGAATCTCCTGAGCCAACCCAAGATTTCTTTGCAATTTCTGAGTGTTCTTTTGATATTTTTTGAAATTCATTTTCGTTAACTTTTTTGTTAGATTCCCTCAATATATCTTGAGTTAGGTCCAAAGGAAAGCCATATGTATCATATAGTCTGTATGCTATATCAGCCGGGAAATAATCAGTTGAACCAATTTTTCTCAACTCTTTTTGCAATATATTCATACCGTTATCTATTGTCTTTATAAAGTTTTTTTCTTCGTTTTCTAGGACTTTAACAATTGTAGATTCTCTGTCTTTTAGTTCTGTGTAGTGATCACCCATAACATTTTTAACACTGTGAACAAGCTTAAAGAGGAATGGATCTCTAACACCCATCATATAACCGTGCCTAATAGCTCTTCTTATAATTCGTCTTAAAACATATCCTCTGCCTTCGTTTGACGGCGTTATACCGTCTGCTATCATAAAGGAAATAGCTCTTATATGATCGGCTATAACGTTGTTATGAACTTTATATTTTGGATCGCATGTGTTTGTTATATGTTTTATATCCGCAATTATATGTTTAAAAAGATCTGTATCATAGTTATTGTGAATACCTTGTAAAACAGCTGCTATTCGTTCAATCCCCATCCCTGTGTCTATAGAAGGTTTTGGTAATGGAGTTTTAATTCCATCTTGCTTCTGGTCAAGTTGCATAAATACAAGGTTCCATATTTCTATAAACCTATCTCCATCTTCTTCTGTGCTTCCTGGTATGCCACCTTGAATCTCTTCTCCGTGATCATAAAATATTTCAGTACATGGACCGCAAGGACCTGTGTCTCCCATCGACCAAAAGTTATCACTTGTTGGAATCCTTATAATTTTGCTGTCTTCGAATCCTGCAACTTTTTTCCATATAGATGCTGCTTCTTCATCTGACGAGTGAACTGTAACAAGCAATCTATCCTTAGCAAGTCCAAGAGTCTTTGTTACAAAGGTCCAAGCATAGTTTATTGCATCATCCTTAAAGTAATCTCCAAATGAAAAGTTTCCAAGCATTTCAAAAAATGTATGATGACGCGCTGTATATCCAACGTTATCTAAATCATTGTGCTTTCCACCAGCTCTTAAACATTTCTGTGCAGTTGTGGCTCGTTTAAAATCAATATTTTTCTTGCCGGTAAAGACATCCTTAAATTGAACCATTCCAGCATTTGTAAACATTAAAGTCGGATCATTGTCTGGAATTAGTGCGCTCGATGATACTTTCTTATGCCCATTGTTTGCAAAGAAACCTAGAAATTCAGATCTTATATCATTAATTGTGTTATTCATATTTTGAGGGCAGAATATTATATACTATAGACATTATAACCTTTCACAAAATGTTTTGTAAACTTTGCTAAACATTATACGTTAGCAGTAGCCACACTATCGATCATAAACCTAAGCCACCTTCCACGTAAGTGGAACCAGCCGTAGTACGGCAACCATATACTACTACTATATTTTTTTGAAACAAGGGTGGCAGTGCCACATCCATTTCCTTAAACCAATATATAACCTTAACGTGCCTTGATATATAGTGAAGATTCATTGATATAATGGCCATAGTATAGCAACCTAAGCCTTTTTGAAAATATATATAGTTATATCGACAGTTCCCAATTGATATATCAACTGCGTCTAAGCAACAATACTCACATTAGCAAACAACAAAATGTTAATAGCAGACGTCGGGAATGGCGCGGGGCGCCGCCTGCTTGTGTGAAATACAATAGCTAGCATTATATACATAATCTTCATTGATATAACTGATATACTACATCAGGAAACTATAGAAGACTCACAAATTTCGTAGTATCTTAAACGAAACCATCCCCATATTAAGTCGGCTGCGGGAAAATACGCGGTGAGCTACCGGCTTATGATCAAAGAATCCTATAACATTTAATCATCATTAAGCCAGCTTCTGAGCGTACATTAATGGCAGCATGCTTATTGATATGTCAAACTTATAACAAACACGCATAAAATAAGCATAAAATTTGCCGTACGTCACAAAGCAACATATGCAACCGCAATCGTAATAGTTTCGCTTACAAACCTAAGCCACCTTCACCGTTAGGTGAACCAGTGGCGACTAACAGCAACTAACTATAAGCAACATAAACATATACGTTATATCACATACCTATAGGCAACCATATAAGACTACTATATTTTTTGAAAAAAGGTTCGAAGAAAGAAATATAAATGAAGAGAACTTATGTCAAGGTAGAGAACGTAAGTGAACCTTGACATATAGTGAAGCTTCATTGATATAATGCGAACAGCCTTTTTGAAAATATATAGTTATATTGATAGTTCACAATTGAATTGCGCCAGATTATTCAGAGAAGGCATATATTCATTTTGAACAATAAATTGAAGCAAAACAGTCCTCTGAAATAAAGGTATTGCAACAGGATTAACAAAAACAAATAGAATCATTATAGTGATACTAATTATAACAGGTTGTCGTTATTGTATTGCTTAAATATTGTATTATACTTGCATAATTATGTATATTACTAGAAACAATAAATATTGTTACGTCTGTTTAGTGTAGTTGTATAGTAACAGCAACTGGTTTTTTTTTTTATTAAAACTTATTGGTTATTAGAGTGCTCGTCAATGCAAAAATAAGTAACCCCCAAAAAGCCAACCAATTGGTTGGCTATATAATCTACATCACTATATTAACTATCCTGTTTTTAACTACTATGATTTTTTTGATTTGTTCGTGGTTAATCGTATCGCCCAATTTATCTAATGCTATGTTTTTGATTGTATCGTCTTCTTGATCTTTTTCAGTTTCGAATGTTCCCCTGAGTTTGCCATTAATCTGTATTGCAATTGTAACACTGTTATCAATGGCTAGTTTTTCATCAAATATTGGCCAAGAATCTTCCTGTGCTTTTATGTCTTTTCCAAGTTGCTCATATATTTCATGGCAAATGTATGGAGTAATTGGCGAAATCAATTTAACAAAAGAGTTAAAAGCAAATTGAATTGAATTTACTGATTCTTTTTCAAATTTTGATTCAATAGCGTTAAATAGCTCTCTTATCAATGCTACAGATTTGTTTAACGTTTTTTGCTCTAAGCTTTCTGTAGTTTGTTTTATGTATTTGTGAGTAATCTTTATGAGTTCATCATTTTGCCCACCGTGATCTTTTAAATTTTTAATTTTATTGAATAACTTCCATATACGGTTTAAGAACCTCCAGGAGCCATCAAGTGCATCTGTATTCCATTCGAAGTCTTTTTCAGGAGGTGTATCTGATACCATAAATAACCTTACAGCATCAACGCCATGAGAATCTATTATGCTCTGAGGGGTAATAGTGTTTTTCTTGGATTTGCTCATCTTCTCTGACGGATATTCGGTTACTATGTTTCCATTGCTATCACTGAGTGTTCCATCTTGATTTTTAGTAACTTCATCAGGATAGACCCAATCTCCATTGGAATTCTTATATGACCTGTGACAAACCATACCTTGAGTCAACAACGCTTTAAACGGTTTATTCGCATTTGTATATCCCATATCCTTGAGAGCAAGAGTAAAGAATCTTGCATACAACAAGTGCAGGACAGCGTGCTCAATTCCTCCTATACATAAGTCAACAGGCATAGCTATGTCTGCTATTTCTTTGTTAATTGGGAGCTCATTATGAGCATCAAGATATCTCAAGAAATACCACGATGATTCAAAGAACGTATCCAGAGTATCGGTATCCCTTATAGCGTCTTTTCCGCAACGAGGACACTTGCAATGTTTCCAAGTCGGATGATTTTCAAGTGGGTTTCCCTTGCCATTAAATTTAACATCTTCCGGTAAAAGAACTGGAAGCTCAGAAGGAACTTCACCGCAAGAATCACAATATATAATAGGGATTGGACAGCCCCAATAGCGTTGTCTTGACACAAGCCAATCTCTTAATCGATATGTTACTTTGCGAGAACCTATACCATTCTCTTCTATATATTTGATCATAGACTCTTTTGCGTCATCAATATATAGACCATCTAAAAATTGAGAATTGATGTGTTTGCCATCTCCTGTATATGGAAGAGACTCTTCAGTTTCTATGACCTTTGTTATATTGAGGTTATACTTCTTTGCGAATTCGTAATCTCTTTCATCATGAGCAGGGCATCCAAATACAGCTCCTGTTCCGTAATCCATTAGCACAAAGTTTGCGATATAGACTGGAAGGTTTTGTTCTTTGGTAATTGGATGCTTTGCGTAAAGACCTGTAAAGATTCCTTTCTTTTCGGCTTTTTCAATAGCTTCCTCGGTCGTAGATGACTTTTTACATTCGTTTATAAAGTCCTGTATCTCTTTTTTATCCATAGCAATTTTTAATGCTAATTCATGATCAGCAGAAATTGCAACAAAGGATGCACCAAATAAAGTATCTGGACGAGTTGTGAAAACATCTATTGTATATCCAGTTATTGTGTCAAATTTTACGATTGCTCCGGAAGATTTACCTATCCAATTTTCCTGCATTTTGAGGACTTTTTCAGGCCAAGATCCTTCAAGATCCTTGAGCCCATTTAATAGCTCTTCAGCGTAATCGGTTATTTTTATCGACCACTGTTTGAGCTTCTTTTTTTCAACAACAGCACCAGATCTCCAACCTTTTCCGTCTATAACTTGTTCATTTGCAAGAACTGTTTGATCAACTGGGTCCCAGTTGACATAAGACTCTTTCCTGTATGCTAATCCTTTTTTGTAAAGATCCAAAAATATCTGCTGTTCTTTTGAGTAGTACTCTTCGCTGCATGTACTTATTTCTCGATCCCAATCATACATAAAACCAAAAGGTTTAAGTTGATTTTTCATATCTTCTATGTTAGCTTCAGTCCATGTCTTTGGATGACATCCATCTTTCATTGCTGCATTTTCAGCTGGCATGCCAAAAGAGTCCCACCCCATAGGATGAATAACCTCAAATCCACACATACGTTTGTAGCGAGCTAAAACATCTCCTATTGTATAGTTCCTTATATGACCCATGTGGATCTTTCCTGATGGATAAGGAAGCATTTCAAGGACATAGTATTTCTTTGAATTACATAGTTTTAATTTTTGGTTTGGAAGTTTGTATGAGTAAAAAAAATCAATCCACTTTTTTTCGGTAGCTCTAAAATTATATATATTATCTGACATAGAGACATTCTAATTGTATTAACCGTTAGATATTATAACATAGCGCAGCAGCTTAAGAAAGATGCTGCGCGTTTTAAACAATTAATGTTTAAGTGGAGACATTCCGTATTTAGGCATTTGAATTTTTTTTGCAGCTTGCTTACGTTGTTGTTCTAATTTTGCTTTACGTTGTTGCTCTAGTTTTGCCTTGCGTGCAGCCTCTGCTTTACGTTGTTGTTCTAATTTTGCTTTACGTTGTTGCTCTAGTTTTGCCTTGCGTGCAGCCTCTGCTTTACGTTGTTGCTCTAGTTTTGCCTTGCGTGCAGCCTCTGCTTTACGTTGTTGTTCTAGCTTCGCTTTGCGTGCAGCCTCTGCTTTACGTTGTTGCTCTAACTTCTTTTTTGCTTGTAGCTCTATTTGCTTGCGTTTTGCTTCAGCTGCTGCTTTACGTTTTGCAGCTGCTTTTTGTGCTGCTATTTTCTTTTGTTGCTCTAACTTCGCTTTGCGTGCAGCCTCTGCTTTACGTTGTTGTTCTAGCTTCGCTTTGCGTGCAGCCTCTGCTTTACGTTGTTGCTCTAACTTCTTTTTTGCTTGTAGCTCTATTTGCTTG
>JAFUQI010000001.1 GCA_017481035.1 Alphaproteobacteria bacterium
CCATAATCCTAATACTCCATTAATAATATCTATAGTACCATTATTAGTACTATCACTTATAGTAGTATCTTCATCAGTATAATAATAGTCTATATCTAAGTAAGCATTATCTTTTATAATAACATTACCATTGTTAGTAAATGTATTATAACAGTATAATGTATAACCATCATACTCATTTATTAACTTTAATGTATAACCATTATCAATAGTTACTGTATTATTAGCTTGCCAACGTTTATTATTACTATTAAACACATATGTATTATCTTCTGTTGTAGACCAATAGTTATAATCTGTTTCTGTAGGAACAGATGGTGTACTACCTATAGTTATATCACTATCTACTTCTATAAGTGAACTATATACTTCTCCTATATTGCCCCCCCCAGTATAGCTAAGTATAGTAATACTTTATATTTATTAATTATTTTAGACATATCTATATCCTTATAAAAATATTCTTACATACATATGATAACAGATAAAAGTTAACAGAAGGTTAATGTTTAAACAAAAATGCTTTGACACAACGGTCTAATGATGGCGACAAAAAATAATTTTTTCTCGAGCATTTTATATATTCATGTTAAACTTAAAAGGTTACATTATATGACTTTGCCTCATGGAAAACACAGTAAAATCATTAAAAAAAAATATAGAAAAATGGCAAGATATTAATGCAGAGCCATATATACAGGTTCAAGATGTAACAAAATCATATGGAGAACTAGTAACTCTAAAGGAAATTTCTCTTTCTGTTTATAAAGGTGAGTTATTCTCGTTGCTAGGCAGATCAGGATGCGGCAAAACAACCTTACTTAGAATACTTGCAGGATTTGAAAAGCCTACATCAGGAAAGGTTCTAATTGACGGAATTGACATGACTAATTGGCCTGCATATAAACGACCAGTTAATATGATGTTTCAATCATACGCATTATTTCCACATATGACTGTCGCGCAAAATATAGCATTTGGCTTAAAACAAGACGGATTATCAAAACATGTTATAGATGAAAGAGTAAAAGAATCATTAGCGCTTGTTCAATTGTCTGGATACGAGGAAAGAAAGCCAGACAGATTATCTGGGGGGCAAAGACAAAGGGTAGCTCTTGCTCGTAGCCTTGCCAAACGTCCAAAGTTGCTTCTGCTTGACGAGCCTATGGCTGCTCTCGATAAAAAATTAAGAGAGCAAACGCAATTCGAGCTAGTTAATATTCAAGAGAAGGTCGGAATTACATTTATAGTTGTAACGCACGATCAAGAAGAAGCGATGACAATGTCAACTAGAATGGCCATTATGGATGAAGGAAAAATAAGACAGGTTGGCGTTCCTCATGATGTATATGAATTTCCAAACTCAAAATATGTTGCAGAATTTATAGGAACCGTAAACTTATTCGAAGGCGTTGTTGCAGAACAAGAGTTGGATCATGTTCTTGTCGAGTCTCAAGAAATAGATTGTCCATGCTATGCAGCACATACAGGAGCATTACCTGTTGGGTCAAAGGTAACACTTGCAATAAGACCAGAAAAAATAATGGTTTCAACAATGAAACCTGCTTACCCAAGGAATTGGACAATAGGTGTCATAAAAGAAATAGCATATCTTGGAGACATATCTATATATTATGTTCAACTTGAATCTGGAAAGATGGTCAGAGCAACTTTGCCAAATCTTTTAAGGCTTTCAGAAAGGAACTTTACGTGGGAAGATAAAGTATACCTTTTTTGGAGAGCGGAAAATAGCGTGGTATTAACGGCATGAAACTAAGAATCTTACCTCAAGGACTACTTAAAGAATCTAAAAAAAGAAAAAAAATTCTTTTTAAAGATACAACTTTTACAAAAAAAGTTATCTCAAGCATACCTGCCTTATGGCTGTTATTATTTTTTGTATTTCCACTACTTATAATATTCAAGATTAGTTTTTCCAAGGCTGTTTTTGACATGCCTCCATTTTCTGAGATATTTTATAATCTTGGAAACTACATGTTAGAGGTAAAAATTTGTCTTCAAAATTATGTCAAGATTTTGCGAGATTACTACTATCTGAAAGCGCTTATCAATTCCTTAACACTTGGCATTAGCGCTGTAATATTTTGTTTAATGATTGGTTATCCGATGGCGTATGGAATATACAATGCAAAGCAAAATATTAAAACTGTTTTGTTGCTACTTGTAACATTGTCATTTTGGACATCATCGCTTATTCGCGTATATTCATGGATAAACTTTCTAAGCATTCACGGAACCTTAAATTCAGCATTGATGAACATTGGAATAATCAACGAGCCAATACAATTTTTAGGTACATATCCAATAGTTTGCTTAGGAATGGTTGGATGTTATTTGCCGTTTATGATATTTCCAATATATGCAATCTTAGAGCGAGTAGATAGGTCCTATATAGAAGCAGCCCTTGATCTTGGATATAAACCGACAAAAGTATTTTGGACAATAACCATACCGCTTACAAAGCAAGGAATAATTTCTGGTAGCTTACTAGTGTTTGCAACATCAGCTGGAGAGTTTGTCGTTCCAGAATTGTTAGGAGGAGCAAATACAATTACTTTAGGAAGAATACTCTGGTCAGAATTTTTTTCAAATTTAGATTGGCCAATGGCTTGTGCACTTTCGATATTTATGATGGTTATAGTAGTTCTTCCAGTACTAATAATGCAAAAGAAAACAACATAAAAAAATCAAAATTGCATTGTGAGAAAGCAAACGGCTGGAATGGTCTGTAGCGCAGCCTGCACTTATACATATTAAATAATTTGATGTTAGAATGCTTTGTAATTGCAAAAGATTGTACTGATAAGAACTTTTAGAATCACTCTATATTATATTTCAAAAATGCTTAGGTGGCCATACTGTTGTAATAAGGAATCTTATATACAATTTTATGATAATTATTCGTCTGTTGCACAAAGCAGGCGGCAGGAATGGCGCGGGGTGCACACTGCTATTGCGGTTGCGGTTATATATTGCGTTGTAACGTGCCGAAAAATTTATGTTTACTTTATACGTGTTTGATCAGTAAGTATGCTTCTTTTATTGTACGCTCAGAAGCTGGCTTAATGATGATTAAATGTTATATGATGCTTCTTTGCTAATAAGCCGGTCGCGGAAAATACGCTGAGAGCTGCGGGCTTAATATGTGGCTGGTTTGGCTTGTTTCGTTTTAGATACTACGAAATTTGTGAGTATTCTACAGTTTCCTGGTGTAGTATAGCAATTATATCAATGAAGCTTATGTATATGATAGCTATTGTCTTTCGCATAAGCAGGCTGCGCTCCGCGCCATTCCCGCCGCCTGCTTAAATATCGCCTCGTACTAAATATTTGATAGTTATGATGCCTTCAAATGTTAGCATTGTTGCTTAGACGCAATTGATAATATATCAATTACGAACTATCAATATAATTACTATATATATTTTCAAAAAGGCTGTCCGCATTATATCAATTCAGCTAAGCCTTACCTGTCAAGGCACGTTTCACTCTAAAGGCCATTGACAGCGGCTTGCTTCATTTATATTTCTTTCTTCGAACCTTTTTTCAAAAAAATATAGTAGTAG
>JAFUQI010000023.1 GCA_017481035.1 Alphaproteobacteria bacterium
TATCCAATATGTATCATTGTTATTACTACTTCTATTAAACACATATGTATTACCTTTTGGTGTAGACCAATAGTTATAATCTGTTTCTCTAGGAACAGAAGGTGTACTACCTATAGTTATAGGATTAGTTACTGTTACAGCTGCATATAAAGACATACAGCTTATAGTGCTTATACATAATAATGATTTCTTAATTTTAGCTAACATTTTCTTTTCCTTTATAAGTTATCTTCTATTAATATTATAGCATAAATCTGATAGCAATATAAGTTATATGTATAGTTAATATTGGAGGTAATGTAATGACGAATATGGCACAGATTAATAAAGCTTATTGATATAAAAAGTACATAAACATTTATGGGAGTTTTTAGTTTTTGACGCTAATTTTTAAAGTTGTATACTATAAATACAAGGCCGCTCAATACGTTGCCTATCATACGCATTTTCACAATATTTAGTAATTTCTGGCTTTTGCAAATATTGCATGATAGTATCATATTGAGCATTTTTTATAGGAGAAAATAATGAAAAAATTAGATATATTTATTCCAAAGAAAGTATCATCTTGTGGAAAAAGAAATAACAAGATTGCAACTCAAATCAAAGAATGCTTTGCTGTTGAATTGCTTAAGCGTGATTTTCCACCTCTTCCAGGTCATGAGGCAGAGTCGAAGATTTCAACGATTGTTACAATAACATACGTTGATGTTTCGCCTGACTTAAGAAACGCTATTATTTATTATATGCCACTTGGTGGAACTATGCTTGAAGAAACGGCAAAGTTTTTTGAACTTCAGACTCATTATTTCAAGGATCTTATAGCAAAAAAACTAAAGCTAAGATTTATACCAAACATAAGTTTTAAGCTTGATGAATCTATTGATTATGCTGAAAAAATAGATGGATTGTTGGGAAAATGAAGCGTGACTTTGATTTTTTGATAGTGACAGGACCAACAGCTTCTGGCAAAACAAAAAAAGCTTTGGATATAGCGCTAGAAAATGATGGAGTTATTATAAATTGCGATAGCCAGCAAGTCTATAGTGATTTTAAAATTCTAAGCGCTTATCCAGATCAAAAAGATATTGACAGTGTGCCTCATAAGCTTTTTGGATACCTTGACTTTAATCAGGAAACATCAGCTGCAGAATGGGCAAAACTTGCCTCTAAGATCATTTGTGAAACGTTAGATCAAGGTAAACTTCCGATAGTCACAGGCGGAACTGGAATGTATATACACATCCTGACTAAAGGCATATCGCCAATGCCAGAAGTTTCTAAAGAAACAAGGCAATACGTCGGAGATCTTGCGAAGAATAATTTTCATGAACTGCTTAACACGATATACAACAAAGATCCAAAAATACAAGATTATATAAAACCAGAAAATCACAGGCAGGCGATAAGAGCTATGGAGATTTTCTATGAAACTGGAAAGTCTATATTAGATTTTTATAATAAGCCCAAGATCAGATTTATTGAAGGATTAAAATATAAAGTAATTTTATTAAATCCAGAACGAAGTGTTTTGTACGAAAACATAAACAAACGTTTTGATATGATGATAAAAAATGGAGCGATTGAAGAGGTAGAAGAGTTTTTACACAAACATAAAGATCAAGAATTCGAAGAAATTGTTAGGCAACCAATATTTAAAATTATCGGAACAAAAGAGATAGCTCAATATATAAAAGGTGAAGCAAATAAACACTATATTTGCGAAAAAATCAAAACAAAAACAAGGCAATACGCCAAACGTCAACAAACTTGGTTTAAAAAATATATTTAATATAATTTTTTTCCTACACATATAAAATCAATGACTCAACAAAATTATTAACAACACTTATACTATACTAACTCAAAATATTCTGTTCTGTTTTTTGTTGCTTTTATAGTATTAATAACAAATATACAAGTATAAACAAAGTTATAAATCAAAAAAAAAAAAAAAACAAATTTTAACAGAATTTTAACATTTATCTAAGAGAATATAATTATATATAACGTTGGAAGTACAAATATGAAATATGAATCAAAGTTATTAAAGTCATCAATACTGATGATATCGCTTAGCGGCTCGGCTTATTTGTATAAGTGGAACACTGTATTGGCTAGCGAAGAAGATCAAACGCAGAACGTTGTTGGTCACGATGGACAAATAGTTGCGGAAGCACCAGACTCAGGAGTTATCTCTGATGGATCAACGGTACATATCGAAAAACCAACATATCTCAGAGGTCCGGCAAAGCCAGATGAAGCTGGAGCTCTAGTTTCGAGTCTCGAACTTACTGATGTAGATGGCAAACTAACAGATGCAGGTAAACGATTCTTTGAAGCGAACAAAAGTGCATACACACCAAATACAACAACTGTTGGCGAAACTTTATCTAAAGTTACTAAAAAAGGTGAAGATACCACAATCTACTTTTCTACAACGGCTTTAGATACAATTGATGAAAATTCTAAGTTTTCTAAATACGAAAGCGGAAAGGCGACAACAGTTCAGCTTGCAACAAACACACCAACACACACTGATGCTTACTGTAAAGGTAGCAAAATCCCATTTCAGCTGTTTAGAGAGTCTAAATCTGGAGAAAGAGATATTGATTACCAATACACACCGACTTCTATCTCGAAAAACTTCTGGGGCGAAAACGTAGAATTTGTTTTTAAAGATTCTTCGGATGCTCCATGTTTTAAAGCAAATAAAATGCGCATCAACAATTTTGTTTTAGCGAAACATGATGGCGCTGCATGGGAGCAACGCGACACGCAAGCCAGAAAGTTCGGAACTGACGTACTCGGCGATTTCGAGGCAGACAATAGTGCTTCTATAACAAGGATATTCGATAAAAATGCCCTAGAAGAAGGCACAAATGTATCATATGAGGCAGGTAAAGTAACTATAGGTAGCGTACCTCTTACACTAAACCAATACACGGTTACTGGTAGTGAACTAGATAGTATAAAGGACGGTGCTGGTAACGCAGCTTTTGCAGCAAATGA
>JAFUQI010000024.1 GCA_017481035.1 Alphaproteobacteria bacterium
AGCAATGGAAACATTAAAGTATATAAGCCTAGATGATGATACAAGAGAGATAGCCGACCTTAGGAGACAAACATTAAATGATATGATAAGTGAAACAACACTAGCAAGAGAAGAAGGTATACTAGAAGGAAGAATAACAGGGAAAGTAGAAGGTAGATTAGAAGGTATCGAAGAGGGTCTGAAGAAGGGTAAGGAGGAAGGAGCAAACAATAAGGCTATTGAGATCGCTAGGAATATGAAAGCAAAAGGGTTTGATAATGAAACAATAGCAACATGTCTTAACTTAGATATAAAAGATATAGAACATATGTTAAAAGATTAGTTAAACCTTTATGGGAGTTTTTATGTTTTGACTAGCTATATAAAAGGTCATATCATCTATTTGTAAGGCGTTTTGTCTAACGCCCTTTAATCAATTAATTTTATTTATAACTTGTTGAAAGGTGGTTTTTATGAAAATATCAGCATCTCTTTTATCTTGTGATCTTTTAAATATAGAATCAGAGATTAAAATATTAACAGAAGCAGGAATAGATTCACTTCATATAGATGTAATGGATGGACATTTTGTTCCAAATCTAGCATTTGGAATTGATATTATAAAGCAAATTAAACGCATATCAAAAGTTCCGATAAATGTGCATATGATGATAGAAAATCCTGAACTTTTTCTTGACAAAATAATAGGATACGATGTTAACGCGATATCGCTACATGCGGAAAACGAACACAAACTCTACGATAACTTTAGGAAAATTAAAAATTCAGGAATAAAAACATCACTAGCGATAAATCCAGAAACAAATATTTCAGATATAACAAAATACATTGAAGTAGCTGATCAAGCGCTTATCATGGGAGTACATCCAGGTTTTGGCGGTCAATCTTTAATTTTGCCCACATTACAAAAAATCGAAGAAGTAAAGAAATTTAATGCAACAATTGAAGTTGCTATTGACGGTGGTATAAATGATAAAACTTTTAAGCTTGCAAGAGAAGCTAAAGCTGATATAGTCATAATTGGAAGCTATTTATTTGAAAAAAGCTCTAGGGACAGGTTAACTTGCGTAAAAGAAAAAATATTAGCACTATGAAACGAAATGAATTAGGTATTATAAAAATTATCAATTTATACAGAATTGCTTTTGCTCAAAATAGTCCTTTATATAAGTACTCTCTGAACAAAAAATATTCAATACTAGATGAATCTAAATTTCTAGAGAGCCCGTGGAAAGGCAATATAGAAGAAGGTCAAAGAATTATAAGCAATGGGTTAGTTTCAGATGAAACTCACAAGATAAATAGATATTACATATTAAGTTTTTCGTGGTTAATTGATTTGCAGGCTATTGGATGGCACAAAAGCAGAAAACTTGCACGCGAATTCATTAAAGATTTTATACTTGAGTATAGGTCTAAAAAATTTTTTTGGAAAAACAAAACATCATGGGATCTTCAAACAGTTTCTGATAGACTAATTAATTGGATGTTTTCATATACATTTTTTGCAAGTGGATCTAAAGATAAGTTTCAACGATTAGTGTTATCATCAATGGCTGAACAATATCATCATCTTTTAAAAAGCTATAAAGCAGAACTTGATTATTACAAAAAACTGATAATATTAAGAACTATATTTATATATAGTTGTTCATTAAAAAAAATTTCGAAAAGAAAAATAAACTCTATCCTAAAGGATATAAAAGTATCACTTATATATTTGCTTGAAAAAAATAATCAATTCGAATTGTCGCCATATAAATTTCACAACATTTTAAAAATATTATTAGAAATTAGATTTATGGCTAAATCGCAGAGAATAAATATAGATAATTCATACTTTAAAATACTGCAAAAGTTAGCGTCTACAGTAAGGTTCTTTAGGCATGTCGATGGTGGATTATCAAAACATTTAATACAAAAAGATGAACGAATAGATAAACAATTAATAGATTCAACGTTATCAATACTTGATTCACAGATTAACCAAGGGTTTCAGCATGGGTTTGATAAACTTGTAACCAAAAATGTTTCATTAATAATAAACACAATACCAAGGCAATGTCGTTCATGTTTAAATAGATACAATGAACCAGGACTTAATGTATTTGATTTTGATGCAAGCGTTAGAAATATTATGTTAATTAATCGAGCAGATATAGCATGCCTAATTGACAAAAACATGGCCAAGATTAATAAACACGCAAGAATATCTTTTAACCAAACATCGTTTTATGATTACATAAAATTCGTAGGCGAAGTTCAGTATAACGCAAGTGTTTTTAATATCGCGATGAGAAGAGATATAAATGTATCAACTGATAACAAAATATACGGAACTGATTTTGTAAGGGTGAATACAGAATCCCAAACCTATTGCAGGTTTGCATTAAATCAAAAGTCTGAACTTCATAGAATCAATCAAAACAAAGTTGCAATAGTAGTAGAGAATAATAGTTACATGTTTACAGCAACATCTGATTCTGACTTTTTATTGGCAATTGATGATCAAAATGAAACTCCATTACCAACAATAAACTTTATTGTAAACTCAAAGTCAAATCAAGAAACTGTAATAAATTGGATTTTTGAGGAGAAGGTTGCATGAAAAATATAGGAATAATAATTTTCGGAGAAGATCAAAAACTTAACTACGAAAAAGCTCTAAATATAATTATCGATTATGTTTCAAGTGATTCACAGCTTGATAAATGTGATATAGAAAAATATGTGATGGCAAGAACATTTCCTAACTTACTGTATATAAATAAAAGTGATGACGAAAACGAAATCTCAATAGAAGACTCTCGAAAAATAATAGAATTCTTATCTCAAAAACCAATGATACAAGGCAAACGAGCTGTTTTTATAGAATCTGTTGAAGATATGTCAAGAAATGCATCTAATGCTATTTTAAAGGTTCTTGAAGAGCCTCCTCACGATGCAATCATAGTTATGACAACAACAAAAATTTGCGCTTTACTGCCAACTATCAGATCTAGATGCATTCAAATTAGAACGAACAAAAGTGTTAAAATAGAAAATCCTGTAGATTATATTAAACAAAAACTAAAAAATATTGATCCAAATTTTATAGATGAATCCATTCGTTTTATAAAAAGTGGATGCAAAGATAGCGGTGAATTTGCCAAAAAACATGCCGATAACGCTGTAAATTTTCTGGAAATAGCAATAGCTGTATTTGGATTATCTAGCTCTAAAAACAAATCAACAATAACCGCTAACAAAGTTATTCAGCTTCAAGATATTTTGAATTTAGCAAGAAAAACATATCCAGATAAAACAAATCTAATAATAGCCGCGACATTAATTATTAGATAAAAAAAATGTACCAAATATTGAGAATATAGGCTCAATCATTATTTCTAAGTTTGAACAACTAGCGACAGAATATTCGATAGTTCAAATAGAAAACGCACTCAATTTATTGAAACACATAAACTCATGTCAACCCAATTGTTATCCGATTACAGCAAGTTGCAATACCTTCATAATTACAACCTCTCATATTCTCAGGTTGAGGCAACTTTGATGTTATTGCAAAAGTTCAGCATGGATCAATTGTTTGATACATTAATCTGCGGTCAATTGCCAAACGAATTGCTTGCTGTTGGGAACAATTAAATGTCTATATGCTTTTGGCAATATTTTAATCCTGATATAACAGCAAGTGTTGCCGAAAGCCAAAATAACAGCTCACCAATATAACGTATATGAACACACTCTATAATTGGGGCTAAGAAGATAAGCGATAAAGATATCATTTGAGTTGCTGTTTTCCATTTTGATAATAATGATGTCTTAACGCAAGATCCTGATTCTTCTGAGGCATCCCTAACTCCTGATATCGCTATTTCACGGCAAAGTATGATTGTTGCTGGCACCACAGAATACCTTGAAGTTAACCCAAAACCAAAGATTGATACAATAGCTATGGATATCAAAACCTTATCAGCGAGTGGATCAAGCATTTGCCCAAGCCTTGAAACTTGCTTCATGCTTCTTGCGTAGTATCCATCGAGATAGTCTGTTATACAACATATAACGAATACGCAAAACGACATTAACATTCCAGCCTTTGAGTTTATATAAAAACCAACTATGAAGAACGGCAAGAGAAAAAACCTTGAAAGAGTCAATATGTTTGGAAGTGTTAAATATGCCTTCACGATTTGGCCTTTCTAAAAAAATTGCAGATCATTTCAGCAGTACTGTTATCAATTCCTTTTACCATTTTTAAATCATCAATAGAAGCTTTTTTTATATTTTCTATAGAACCAAAGTGTTCCAATAGTATACGTTTTCTTGATGCTCCTATACCTTGAATATCGTCAAGTATCGACTTTGAAAGCTTGGACCTTCTTTTTTTTCGATGAAATGTTATGGCTGTTTTGTGTGCTTCATTTCTTAAGGTTATTATAAACTTTAATAGATCGCTTTCACTTCCAAGAATAACTTCAGACATATTATCAAAGACTATTTTTTCATCACCCATGTGTCTGTTATTCTGCTTCGCAACACCAATAATTTTAACACGTTCCAACAATCCAAAACTTTCTATAACATTCTTTGCTATTGAAACTTGAGTTTTCCCTCCATCTATAATTACAAGGTCCGGAATCTCAGGAATACGTTTTGATTTAAAACGCTTTTCTAACGAGAACTGCATCATAGAAATATCATCTCCACCATTTGCAGTTTTTTCATCAATATTAAACTTTCTTGCTTTGTTTTTTTGAATTGCACCACTTTCAAAGACAACCATAACTCCACATGCATTTGTGCCTTGAATATGGCTATTGTCATATGTCTCTATTCGATCGATAGAATCAACACTAAGTAACTTGCAAAGTTCAACTATTTCTGATTCAAATTTATTTCCTGAAATTTGCCTGAGTTTATTCTCAGCATTCAAATATGTTGATCTTAAAACTTTATGGAAAGTTCCTCGTTCTGTATACGTAATCTTGGGAGGATGTTCAAACAGCGTATCAACATTGGCCTGAGGAATCTCTATGTTTGTAACGATTTCAGAAGGTGTAGATACAGTTCCATAGTATTGCTCTATGAACGATATAAGGATTTCTGATTGCGATTCTTGGCTTGTGTTTTCAAGAATAAATGTATCTGTTCCAACATTTTTCCCAGTTCTATAAAATGTAACACCTACAACACTTTTCGAGATATTACTTGCTATAGATATAAAGTCAATAGAATTTAAACTATCTATCTGAATATATTGTTTGCTTTGAATTTCGCTTAAAGATTTAAGCTGATCGCGAATAACTGCTGCTTTCTCAAATTCCATAAGTTTTGAGGCAGAGTTCATTTGATCGACTAGCACCTTTCGAATACCTTCGTCCTTGCCGTTTAGAAGATCCTTGGACATACGCACATGTTCAGCATACTCTTCCTTTGATATCTTGTTCATACAAGGTGCTGAACATCGTTTTATGAAAAATTGAAGGCATGGTCTTTGACGATTTGATAAGTATGTATCAGTACACGTTCTTAGCATAAATGTTTTTTGAATCATCTTTATTGTATCATCCAAAGCCATACTAGATGGATACGGACCAAAAAAATTCTTACTCTTCGGATGCTTAGTTCTGTATTTAAAGATCCTTGGAAAATCGTGAGATTCATCGATTACTATATATGGAAATGTTTTATCGTCTTTTAGAAGAATGTTGTAAAAAGGCTTAAGATGTTTTATTAAATTATCCTCAAGAAGAAGAGCTTCGTTTTCTGAATTAACAATTGTAAATTCAATTTTAGCGATTTTGGAAACCATCATTTTTATTCGGTTCGAGAGTTTATCAAAATGAGAATATGAAAGCAACCTATTTTTAAGGTACTTTGCCTTACCAACATATATGACTTCGTTTTTTGCATTAATCATCCTATAAACACCAGGAGTTAAACCAGCGTCATTTGCTGCTTTTTTTATAATTTCAATAATCTTTTTCATACTTTATTCTCCTTTTATTAAAATAAATAATAACACAAAAATTTATTGACAAGCTTAATTGTTTAAAATTAAACTAAAAGTATAAGATAAATTTTACGATTAAAAATGAAAACTTTAAAATACTTATCACTACTTGCGATAACACCATATATACTTTCACAAGAAACTGACAAAAACAAACTTTATATTGGGCTATCAGGTGGAGCGTCAGTTATCGATCATTATAGATCAAGAGAATTTAACTATACTCATAATATGACGCATATACATAAATCCCATAGAATTAGACCTTTAATCGAAACAGAGTTAGGAATCCTTCACAATCTTAACGAATTTAAGTGCTTGGGGATTGGGCTATTTGCAAGAAAGATCCTAACAAAAAGTAACATAGCTAAATCTATTGGAGATGGCAATGGTTCGAATAACTGGATTATGAAAAGTCAGTTTAGAGAAAAATACGCACTTGGAATAACTGGAAACTTCTACTACAACTTAAGCAAAAAATCTTCAATTTACATCAAAGCAGGAGCAGTATTCAAAAGAATAACTATCAATCGAACTTTTGAAGAAACTTCTAATAACTTTTCAAATACAACCTACTTTGACAAAAAGCTTCTGCTGCCAGTAATAGGTGTTGGATTTAAAACACAAATAACAGATAGAGCTTTTTGTACATTTGAATATAGTCACGAGCTTCCAGTTAAAAAATTCAAACTTCAAAAAGAAGGAATAGAAATTACAAACTGCAAGTCTGGAAACGGAATTGTAAAGCTTGGTATAGGATTCAACCTGTAAGACAAAGGCATCACGCTAAAAGAAGTGGTGCCGATTGAGGGACTTGAACCCCCGACCTACTGATTACAAATCAGTTGCTCTACCAGCTGAGCTAAATCGGCAAAAGATATCATGGGGCGAGTGATCGGAATCGAACCGACGGCCTCTAGAGCCACAATCTAGCGCTCTAACCAGCTGAGCTACACCCGCCATTACTCATTTATTCTCACATATAAAGTTTCTAATGTCAAGAAAATTATAATACATATAGATACACTTCTAAGATGCATTAAAACAAATTGCTCTGCGATTATTCATTCTTTGACTGTCTGTCATTATAGTATAGATCTGTATTTACTATTCTTACAGATGAATTCCACGTAATATTTATACTTATTTTTACATTACACTATATGTTTTTACAAGATATAAATTATTTTATACAAGATTTTTTCTACCTGATGTTGGCGCCCATTTAGATATAATCTTATTATTCTGTAAAGATAATATCTTTAATTCAATAAATGAATTAATAGAAACAGAGCTAGACATATATTGATTTAGTATTGTTCCCAAAAGATGGCAAAAAGGAATTGACGATTCGGAATCTGTATATATTGAAACCTCGACACCACTTACAAACCCTCTCCATGCATCTTTTCCAAACCTTCGAACTATTTCTTTAGTTTTTATATCCTTTATTGTATCTATAAATTCTGATATTTTAAGTTTAGATTCATCGTCGAATAATGATAATAATTTCCTAATAAAGTTCCACAGATGTTCTGATTTTGTTATTGAAATATGATTAGATGAAAGTTGAGAAACTAGCAGCCATAAATTTTTATCAGAATTTAGTATTGATATTGGTGGTGTAAATTTATGAAGAAGCTTTGCACGATAACCAGAGCTCTCTTTTGAATCGACGATAAACTTTGATTCTGTAGGTATACTTAACGTTTCAAATCTATTTGTACATAATGTCTTGGCATATATTATATCGTCATAAATTGTGTTTGGATTGAGCTCAGTGTCTATAATCGATATAAACGTATCCAACCCAAGCATACCTCTTTCTTCTGCGCTAACTACTGATCGTACCCAAAATTTTTTATAACTTATGTTGCTATTTGCATCAGTTTCTAGTGAAAAATATGGATTTATAATTTCGTCATTTTCGCTATCTTGATCAACCTTATATAATGATAGAACTGAGTGTATTTCCATAGTCTGATCATTCGCCTGATCTGGAAGTAACAAATACTTGTGCTTTGTTCCATCTATTCTTATTGGATCTGATGTTGCAGGAAATAAATTTACTATAGGCGTACAATTCAATTGAATACAATCTTTTGTTACAATCTGTGTTAACTTTTCGTCAACAAAGTTTATATCGATTAATATCGACATCTTATCAATATTATATTCGTTTGATTTGTGTAATGTTTCGTCAATACCAACAATTTTGAAAAACATAAACTTTCTTTTAAAGTTCACCATTTCCTGAAAAAGTTGAATAGTATTAGATGTATATTTTGCAACAGGACAAACAGAATCCTCATCGTCTAACCCGCAAGAAATAATTTGTGAACTATTTATTTTTAGATACTTATTATTTATCAGTATATGTATCGGCCTATCACAATCAAAAAAAATGGAATGATAAAGAAGGAGGGAATCTTCAACTGTGTCACAATTTATATAGAATAATATATCATTTAATTGCATTTGCTCAAGAGGAACAGAATCAGTTTTTATTTCTATTTGCAATGCCCAGCTATCAATACCACCAATTCTACGTTGTACTTTTTGCAAACTAACAGAATGTATTGAAATCGGATAAATATTAAGTGGATACAATGTTATGCACTTACATTCCACATCGTTTTGATTCTTTGCAAACAAAGTTGTTCCTCGTTTTATTTTTATTGGTTCTGAAATAGATATATTAATATCCTTTTCAAACCTTACAACACTACATGGTGGAAAAGTATTAATTAAATTAGGATATAATGCAGAAATTATATGAAACGCTATAGATTTTTCCTTATCACTAATACTTTTCTGTAGCATAGCTGATAAAAATGCTGCAGACTCTACTATTCGTTCAGTATGAGGATCCAATGATTCGTTTGCTTTAAAATCAAGTTTGCTAGCTATTTCTGGGTGTTGTTTGGAAAAGTTACCAGCACTATGTCGTAAAGCAAATAGCTCATCTTTATAAAATCTCAATAGATCATTATCCTGTTTTTTCATTTTTAATTTTTTTATAATTCAACCATTTCTACGACAGGATATCCTTGATCTTACCAATATGTCAAAAAATAAAAACTCCCATAAAAATTTATGAGAATATTATTTTGTTAACTGCCTTATCTACATGACTCATGTCCTGTGACTCATTTCCTGAATCATTGCACCTATATCTGTATCGTTTTGCTCTTGCCGCCTGATTCTGATCTTGATCCGTTCTCCAGCTCGGCCCATCAGGGTTATCCCAGTCTATACAATCATACATGTATATATCATCATAACAGCCATCGTCTTCTTCAGGGTATACATATTGTATATGTATATTGTCCGCTTTATCTTTGTTTTTCTTAATAATATCTTGTTTATATAACTCGTTTGCTTTATCTATAATTTTATTGGCTTGTTCTGTTGTGTATGCTTTTTTGATATCTGCATATTCTATCCAAACTTTGTCCCTTTGGTTTGTCTTTTCATATATGTCTGTAATTCCAAGTTGTTCGCATGATTCAATGATACAGTTGCTTAAACGGTCTCCATAATATCCTTCACCTATATTACTTTTTTGATATTTTTTGTCTTCATAAATTTGCTTTGCTTTTTCAATAATTTCTGTAAAGCGATCTGGATATGCTTCGTTGATATCTTGTTCGGAATATATAGGGTATTGATTTCCCTTATTTATTTTATCCTTGTAATTATTAAAACCAAGTTCTTTGCATGCTTTGTCTATAAAGTAATTTTCCTCAGCCTTGCTCATGCGTGCTGGCTTCACATGTTTATCTGCTCTATCAGCAAAACTAAAATGCGTTATTTCATGTTCTAAAGGCGTTAATGCTAACGCTAGTTCATTTTGAGTAATTTTTCGTTCATTGCCATTATTCATTATGACTTTTATTTGTGTTAGATTGTCACAGCCATGAAGGCTTCCTTGTTCGAGCTTTGTATCGTTTGAGATAGCTATTCGTACGAGATTTTTGTTATCACTTATTCTTCCTGCAAATAGTGATGGCATTTCAAGTGGAAGCGATATTTCATTTAAACCAAATCCACTGTGTATATGTGGTATATCACCTAGTTTAGTGTTATCAAATTTGAAGCTTACCCAATCATTATAAAATAAATAATCAAACTGACCGCTTCCAGTTTTATTTGTTTGTAAATTTCTAACTTGCAAGTAGTCAAACATTTTGTCATTTAAGTTTGAAATATTATCAGGAGGTATAAAGGACAAAAGTTCTCCTGCATTTAGTGGTAAAGCAAAGCTCGATAATTTTGTGTGAGTTTCGTAACTTAATGGAACTTTGTGTAAGTCTAAAACAAACTTGTATCCTGGTTCGTTCTTTAGTTGATTCAAAGCAATATCAAGTTCTCGTTCATCCTTTGGACTTAATACATATATATTTTGTGTGCCATAATCTAAGCTTTGTTTTTGAAAGTTAAAGAAGCTAATATTTTTTCTTATCCGTGAGTAATTTATATACCCATTTCCTTCGTTTCCAAACTCAAAATCGTGAATAGTTCTTTGGTATACATATTGCTTTGTTGGATCTGGATCTTCAATTTTTATTATTGAATTAGTTAGATCATTCAGCACGACAACATCGTCTTGCGCTGCGATAATATTAGTTATTGTTGCAAAAATAGGAACAAATAAAAATAAATTTTTAAACATTATTCACTCTTATGTATTCATACATTGTCATTTTATATACTCTCACATTATTAATATGTAGTATATCTTTTTGTGTTGATCAATCTTTATGTTGTATAGCTTTAAATGGACAAATATTTTTACAAAGATCACAACATGCACATAATTCACTTATTATTTCTATTTTGTTTGTTTTTGTTTTAATTGCTCTGCTTGGGCATATTGCAACACATAACTTGCAAGAGACACATTTATCTCTGTTTACAACATACAGTGTTCTTGAACGTTCTGTATGTTTTATATTGTCAATATCTATTGTGACTGGTTTAGTGAAAATTTTCTTTATAGTTAATGCTATTGCTTTTACAATATCAATAAGTAAAAATTTCTTAATTTTATTTTTCATTTTGTTTATCTGATTTTATAGTTATCAATGTGCCAATAATAATAAACGTTGATCCAAGCAAAGTTATTAATTCAGGAATCTGACCAAAAAAAGAATATCCAAAAATCATAGCAAATGGAAGTTCTGTGTATCTTATTGGATTAATGTTTGATGCTGTGGTTGCTCTATATGCTAAAAAGATAAATAGTTGTATTAAATTTGCTCCAAGTCCTAGCATAAATATAAAGAACATTTCTTTAACATTTGGAGCCTTCCAAACAAAAGGCAGAAAAACCAACATTACCAAAGACGAATACAAACCAAAGTAAAATAGCATAGTTAATGTATTTTCTTTTTTATCAACCATACGCTTTATTATTATATTGCTAATTGCAAATAACATTGCCGCTATAGCCGGTACGACTGCATTTATATTAATATTTGATGCATTTGGTTTAAACATTATTACAAGTCCTATAAATCCGAATATAGTAGCGATTATAGATCTTTTAGAAATTTTTTCTTTAAGGCATATCGCAGCTAATGGCAACATAAAAAAAGCTTCACAAAAAAGAATAGTCGTATTTTCTGCAAGCGGCATAATACCAACGCTAAGACAGCACAAAGCTAAAGCGATGCTTCCTATTACTCCTCTTCCTAAATGCTGTTTATGCATATTAGTTTTAAAGAACTTTTTTCCAAAAATAAGCATTGGAAAGAAAACCAAAACCGTTGAAATTGAAAATCTGAAAAATGCCACCTCAACAAAATGAAGTCTTTCGCCAAGATACCTGGCAGCAACATCATTAAGCGCCCCTGTCAAATATATCAAGATTGCATAAAATATTCCTTGTTTTGTTCCCTTTTCTTTAAACCAAGAAAGCATGTTATTAAAAAAAATATATTTATCGAAGTATTGTAACATTTTGAGATATGTTTTTCTAGATTGTCTTTTTAATAAAGGCACTTGCAAGTATCATAACAACTAATAAATTATTAGTAACAAGTGAGGCGGTTACAGTAGTAGTAAGTTAACTGCAGTATAATAAACAATATTGTATCCAGTATTTGTAATAACATATAGAACATTACGCAATATGTTGAACACAGATTCGTAGAAGATAATATTTAAGCAGGCGGCGTCACGCGCAATCCACACAACCTGCTTATGAGCAATACAATAACGACAATAAGTTTAATTAGCACAGTTATTTGTATAATAAAAAACTCTATTTTAAACTTAGTTCAACTGTATCTGTATGCTTACCATTTCTTACGTTTGGAGTGATTTTTTTTAACCTTCTTTTTGTGTTTTATGTTTGTCGCTGTTTGCTTTGGTTTTGATTCTTGTTCTTTCTTTTTATAGCTTATTGTATTACTTTTTTGTGTTGTTATGTTATGAACAAGTTGTTGTAAAAGATTTAATGATTTTTTTGTATTTAATGTGCTTGCAAACAAAGTATCTTGGCTGTTTAACAGTTGCATCCAGATAGTCTTTTTTTCATATGAAATTTGTTCAAGATAGGACATAAACAAGCCTTGATCAGATTCCATATGCTGAATTTTTTCATTTTTGCTTTCAAGCTCATCTAAGAGATAGTCTATTGTTCCTTGTTTATAACTTAAATCATCTTCTAATTTATATACGTTTTCTTTTATAGCTTCATTTTCTTCACGTAAAATTTGATTTTGATCGATAAGGTGAGTTATGCATTTAGTTAAATGATCTTGTATTTGATATTGCTCGTTTTTTGGAGAATTATAGTCAGAGGCCAAAAGAACGTTTGATGAAACAACGATTGCTAATGCGAGTTTGATAAATTTCATAAAAATAGTAAAAATATACGCTCATATATAGTTTCTCTAAAAGTAAATCGTTTTTCAATATATTGCTCTGCCGTCATTTAATGTTTTTTGCAAAAAAAATATAATTTAATTTTTTTTGTTAAAAAGTCTTGACTTTTTGTAGAGTTGTATATAGTATCGCCAGCAGACTTAAAAAAACAAGTAGAATCATTATAGCCATTCTACATATAACTTATAATGGATGTTGTTTGTTGATAATAATAATTGGAAAAGCTATAAACTTATTGCTTGTTAGAATGATTGCGACCATGCCGAATGAAAACTTGAAAAAGAATAACTTTTACTATATCATATAGGAGTGTCTTCGTAGCTCAGATGGATAGAGCGTAGGATTCCTAATCCTGAGGCCGTGGGTTCGAATCCCGCCGGGGACACCATGACTTAACCGTTTCACTCCATATATTTTCGAAATCTATTTCTTTGTTTCGCTGCGTTGGCTTTATAAATGAACATTTAACAAATCTATATATTTCATCCGAAGTTGTTGCTATGACGCATACATCTTGCACATACGCATAGATATCTATAAAATTTTCAATGTATTTACCAGTAGCAACAGTGCATCCAGATTTAATAGGTTCAAGTATATTGTGCCCGCCGATCCCAGGAATCAAAGATCCGCATACATGAACTACTTTTGCAACTTCAAAATAATCACCTAGTTTTCCTATTTGGTCAACAATTAGAATGCCTGATTCTATGTTATATATATTTGATATATTGCTATGAAGCTCATATTTTATGTTGTTTTGTATACACAATTTTTCAAGCTCCTCTACCCTTGACGGATGTCTTATGGCGATTATTGTAAGAATATCATTAAATTCATCTTCAAGTTTTTTATGTGTTTCAATTATAATTTCTTCTTCACCTTTATGTGTGCTAACAGCCATCCAAACTCTTAAATTTTTAATTTTAGATTTTATAAGTTCAACTGTTTTTGCATTATGTTCTAATTTTGATGCAAGTGTTTTCATATTAGGAAGAACACTAACGTTCTTTCCACCGAGCTTTATAACGTGATCTCGAACATCTTTTGATGGAGCATATATATTATCAAATAGTGAAAAAGGCTTTATTCCAAAAATCTTATTTATGAAACACATACGTTTTAAAGACTTACTAGATATCCTAACATTCAGTAAATTTACTTCGATATGTTTTTTTCTTAATATTGACAGTATATTTGGCCATATCTCTGATTCTATAAAAAAAACTTTTTCTGGCTTCCAGTAATCTACAAATCGCTTTGCCCAACAATATATGTCAAATGGCATATATTGATGAATAACCTCATTATCAAGTCTTGTTTGAACAATTTGAGCGGATGTCTTTGTTGTTGTTGTAAATAGAATATTTAGTTCAGGACACTCTTTCTTTAACATCCTCACTATCGGAATTGCTGAAATACTTTCACCAACACTCACAGCATGTATCCAGAATATTTTTCCATGTGGACGAGCTTTTGAAGGCTTGCCAAATCGTTCTACATATCTGTCTCTATCCTCTAGGCCAACATTTATCCTTTTTTTTACATAGATTCTAACAATTGGAGATATAAGTAATGAGAGAATCCGCAACATAAAAAACTTGCTTGGAAGCATTGTTGTTACATTTTATAATATTATAGCCAACAATTTCAAAGAAAGAATTATGAAATGCCAGATATAAAAACAAACTCAAAACTTGTAAAGCCAGGAGATATCTTTATAGCTATTAATTGCAAGGATTCAGAACAACATATATCTGAAGCCTTTAAAAATGGAGCAAGGTTAGTATTTGCAGAACAATCAGATAATTCAACAGTAGAAATTGTAAAGGACGCAAGATTGTTAGTTTCAGTATTTGCCTCAATAAAGTACAACAATTCACCAAATTGCTGTGTTGCAATCACAGGCACTAATGGAAAAAGCTCTGTTGCACATTTTTTACGACAGATTTGGTGTTATTCAAAATTAAATGCGGCTAGCTTAGGTACTCTTGGATTATTCGTTGGTGACAATAAGTTCGAATCAAGCGAATTAAATATACCAAGCTTAACAACTCCCGATTCATTAACTCTTCATAAAATACTAAACTATATTGCATCAAAAAATATAAATCACTTCGTATTTGAAGCATCAAGTCACGCGCTTGATCAAAAGCGTCTTCATAGCGTCAAACTTTCTGCAGCAGCGTTTACAAATTTTGCATCCGATCATATGGACTATCACAAAACTTCAGAACATTATATGGAATCAAAGTTAAAGCTATTTAATGAGATCCTACCCAACAACAAGCCAGCGATTTTTTCATTAGATCATCAAGAAATTTCAAATAGAATACGTCAGGTTAACAGTAACCATATAACGTTTGGATTAAGTAATAAAAACTTTATTAGTGCAAAAATTAAACATAGCTCGAGTTCATCGACTGTTATTGATCTAAATATAGGGAATGACAAGTTTTTCGATATATCTCTTAAACTTATCGGTGAGTTTCAAGTTATGAATATTCTATGTGCTTGCGCTATTGCGTATGCAACAGGGGTTTCAATTGATAATATAATTTCTACGTTACCAATATTAAAACCTCTCACCGGACGTATGGAACATGTGTCTGCCTATAATGACACTGATATATTTGTTGACTTTGCACATACTGCAGATGGGATAAATGTAGCTCTAAAAACATTGCGAGGAATATGCAAAGGCAGACTTTTCTGTATATTTGGATGTGGAGGCGACAGAGATAAATCTAAGAGATCTGAAATGGGGCAAATTGCAAACAGTTTAGCGGATGTAGTAATAGTAACAGACGACAATCCTCGCACAGAAGATCCAGCTAGTATAAGGAAAGAGATTATCAAGCATTGTCCGAAAGCAATTGAAATTGCAGATCGTCATGAAGCTATAAAATATGCTATTAACAATCTTGATAAAGGCGATATATTAGTTGTTCTTGGCAAAGGGCATGAGACATACCAAATATACGGTACAGAAAAGAAATACTTCAATGATACAGAAGTGATCTTAAATTATTGTCATAAAAAATAGATATGGCTAAAGAAAAAAACGTTATAACAAAACGATCAGTTATATTCACATTTATAGAAGTATTTCTATGCATATTAATACTTGCCAGACTTGTTTTTTTGCAAATATACCAAACTGAAAAATACAAACTTCTTTCTGATAAGAATAGAATATCAACACAAATTGTTCTTCCAAATAGAGGAAACTTTATTGATATAAAAGGAAGGGCACTAGCAATAAATAAACTATCGTATTCTGCAGTACTTAACTTAAAAGAATCTGAGACAGAAAAGCTAAGTAACATAATAGATATTCTTAAGTCAAATTTTCAGATAACAGATTCAGTGTTGCAAATTTTGCATGAAGAAAATTATAAAATTGGTAATGCAAAAAAACACATTTTAATAAAAGAAAACCTTAACTGGACTGAATTATCTAGATTTTATCTTTTACAATACAAGATATCAGGACTGCATATAGATAAATCAGAAAGCAGACATTACTTATATCCGAAAGAGTTTTCCCATATTCTCGGCTATATATCTACACCAACTCAAAAAGATGTTGAAGAATCTGAGAATAAAGCTCTTTTAATTCCAACAGCAAAAGTTGGAAAAACCGGTTTAGAAAAAGTTTATAACGATGATCTATTTGGTAAGGTTGGAATAACTAACATAGAAGTTAATGCAAAACGTCAATTTGTTCGAGACATTGAAAAAATAGAACCTACAAAAGGAAACGATATAAAGCTTACGATAGACATCGATCTTCAAAAGAATGTATATGAAATATTGTCATCTCAACATAGTGCTTCATGTGTAGTTTTAGATGTTAACACAGGAGCAATACTTGCTTATGTTTCAGTACCTGGCTATGATACAAATATATTTACTAAAAAAATTGCATCAAACGTACTTAAAGAAATATACGACGATCCGTACAAACCATTGATTAATAAGTGTATTTCTGGCCTATATGCTCCAGGATCTGCATTTAAAATGATAACGGCAATTGCAGCTCTTAGGAAGGGAGTTATTAATCAAAATACAAGATTTCATTGTAATGGTTGCCTTGAACTTGGGCGTCATAAATTTCACTGTTGGAGATGGAAATATGGAGGACATGGGTTCCTAAATGTTCGCGAAGCTTTGGCTCAATCGTGCGACGTATTTTTCTATAATCTTGCAAAACTATTAAAGCCAGAAGAAATATCAGAAGTTGCCAATGATTTTGGACTTGGAGTAATCTCTGGCATAGATCTTCCAGGGGAAAGATCAGGTCTTATTCCGACAAAGAAATGGAAGAAAGAAAGGTATAAACAATCATGGACAACTGGAGATACATTCAATATGTCTATTGGACAGGGATATGTTCTTTCAACACCGATTCAGTTGGCATCTATGGCAGCTATATTAGCAAACGGTCAAAAACAAATAAAACCACATTTAGTGCAACGTATATCGGTAAATGATACTAATACATTAAACTACGATAAAAAACACATAGACATTGTTTTAAAAGGAATGTATGACGTTGTAAACGCATACGGAGGAACAGCCTATAAGTCAAACTTACTTGAAGAAGGTATTGAATTTTCTGGTAAAACAGGAAGCTCACAAGTTTTTAGAATAACTGAAAAACTTAGGAAGGAAGGAAAAACTGTTTCTGACGAATATCTCAAGAAGGAGCATGCAGTTTTTGTCGGGTTTGCTCCATCAAAAAATCCAAAAATTGCATTATGCGTTTTAGTTGAACACGGTGGAGGAGGAGCGAGTACCGCTGCTCCTATAGCCAAAGATATTTTCCTAGTCGCACAAAAATTAGGCTATTTAAAATAAATTAAACGATAAAATCAAACTTAGAAAGAAGCTTAACGCCTCTTTGTCCTAACATAATCTTTGACAACTCAACCCCTATTTTTGCCTTATCTGTTAAATTTGTTGTAAATCCTATCCCAATTTCTGCATGTTTCTTTTTGAACAATTCCGCATATTTAAAAGTCTGGTTATCGAGAGTAAACCTTGGAGCTGACCCATACTGTTGACAATATCTTGCTGACACTTTTACGTCAAATGTTTCAAACTTCTTTGTTATTGATACTCCAGGAGAAACATAAAATCTATGTGTGCGTTTAAAGTTTGCGTATATTACGTCTTCTTCTCCTATATTATCTTTAGGTAATTTAGTGTTGTTATATGTTGCAAATACTTCCGGTTGTAGTATTAGTGTTTTTGAAATATTAAAGTTATATGAATATTTAAATCCAACGCTAAATATTTTTAATTTTTTGGTAGAATGATGTGGAGAATAAGCAACTATGACTTTAACAATATTGCTATCGTTATATAAATCTCCTTTTACTCCAAAATAATAGCAATCTTCATTATCTGAATCAGTTTTTTTGATACCAAATTTTGATATGTTAAAAAACACTGATGGGACAAAAAATGCATTTAATGCATCTATTTTAATATGTTTGCAATCAATTCCCAAACTTACTCCATGAGATGTAGCACTATTAGTAGAGATATCCAAGTTATTAATTGAAATATATTTTTTGTTATCAATAAACGGTCTGTTCCAGAATCTAAAATTATCTGTATTTTCTTTATCTGGAGTAACATTCAATATATCTTGCAGTAAGTTATATGATTCTTTTAATGCTAGTAAAGCCTTATTTTCATCGTATCCTACCCAAGCACCAGATGGATCAACCCACTCTTCGTTATCTTCGTCCCAAGTTCTACTTCCTTTATAAAAGTATACATCACCCACTTCGTCTATCCAGCCTCTACGATACCATTTGTCATCAGCAATAGCCCCCCCCCCCAGCAGCATATTTACAGCGCTACAGATGCTTAAAAACGCAAAAGAACGGCATATTAAATAACCGTGTTTTCTGTTTATCATAAATTGTAAAAATTTAAAATTTCTATCTATATTTATGATATCTAATCAATAAAATTTATTTCACAAAACTAATGGTATAAAACTAAAACATATATAAAATTTTGTGATTTTTCAGCATTTGACACATAAAAAGCTAGATAAAGTTTTTTGTTTTTTGTATCATTGCAACACGATATACCAACACTCATAAAACAACAAAATGCTTTCATATGTACACAATTTCTAAGTTGTATATTCTAGTATTTTAAAATACAATCATCAACTTACATTTAACTAAGACATAAGTATATTAGCGAAATATCAACACATACCTTGATGCTACTTTAAATGGATTACAATTAAAGCTTCTTTAAAAAGCTTGTTGATTTTTGTAAAATGTCATCAGGTTTATTTAAAGAAAAGGTAAAATGTCTAATTTTATAGATATGTTGATTGTAGGATGCGGTTTAGCAGCCGTGTTGTTTGCAATCGCAAAGATAAAATCCGTTTTCAGTTTGTCGTGTGGTAATGAACGGATGATGGAAGTCGCCAAAGCTATTCAACTTGGAGCTAAGGCATACTTAAACAGACAGTATTCTACAATAGCGATCGTTGGTGGAATTGTTACTGTACTGCTTGCAGTATTCTTGTCAGGATACGTAGCTGTTGGTTTCGTCTTAGGAGCTGTCCTCTCAGGAATTGCCGGATATATAGGAATGAATATCTCAGTTCGTGCAAATGTAAGAACAACAGAAGCAGCGAGAACATCTCTAGCAAAAGCATTAGCTGTTGCATTTGACTCAGGCGCTATTACAGGTATGCTAGTTGTAGGCGCTGGCCTTCTTGGTGTCGCTGTTTATTACTATATACTTCAAGCACTCAACCTTGAAATAAGAGTGATCACAGAGGCACTTGTAGCACTTAGCTTTGGAGCTTCTCTCATCTCAATATTTGCAAGACTTGGTGGCGGAATTTTCACAAAAGGAGCAGACGTCGGTGCTGACCTTGTTGGCAAAGTCGAATCAAGCATCCCTGAAGATGATCCAAGAAACCCAGCAGTAATTGCAGACAACGTTGGAGATAACGTTGGAGATTGCGCTGGTATGGCAGCAGACTTGTTCGAAACATATGCGGTTACTATAGTAGCTTCTATGGTTCTTGCAAGCATACATTTTGCAGATGAGTTTAAGTCAATTATGATGGCATACCCACTAGCAATAAGCGCAGTTTGCATTATAGGGTCAATAATAGGAACATTCTTTGTAAAGCTTGATGCATCAAACAACATCATGAAGGCACTCTACAAAGGATTGATAGCGTCAGGAATCTTCTCATCAGTTTTAATTTATGCTGTAACGAGCTCGATGTTTGAATCACTTTCAGCAGAAGTTACATTTGCTGGTGGTGTTTTTACCCCTATGAATCTTTTACACTGCTGTTTTGTCGGAATAGCTGTAACAGGTCTTTTAGTTTGGGTAACTGAATATTACACATCAACATCATACCGTCCAGTTATAAGCGTAGCAAAAGCATCAGAGACAGGCCACGGAACAAACGTTATTCAAGGTCTAGCAGTATCAATGGAAGCAACAGCTTTGCCAACACTCGTAATCTGTGGTGGAATTCTTTGCGCATATTATTTTGCAGGACTTTTCGGAATCGCAATAGCCGCAACAACAATGTTAGCTTTTGCTGGTATCATCGTAGCCCTTGATGCATATGGTCCAGTTACAGATAACGCAGGTGGAATCGCTGAAATGTCAGATCTTCCAGGAGAAGTCAGAACAATAACAGATGCACTTGACGCAGTTGGAAATACGACAAAAGCTGTCACAAAAGGTTATGCAATAGGATCTGCGGCTCTTGCAGCTCTCGTTCTTTTCGCAACATACGTTGAAGATCTTGTTCATTATTTCCCAAGTCTAAACGTTGGATTTAGCTTACAGAGCCCATACGTCTTAGTCGGTCTTTTAGTGGGAGCTATGTTGCCATATCTCTTCGGATCATTTGGCATGAAGGCAGTTGGCAGAGCTGGTGGAGCTGTTGTCCTTGAAGTTAGAAGACAGTTCCGCGAAATCAAAGGTATCATGGAAGGAAAAGCAAAACCTGATTACAAAACAGCAGTTGACTTGCTAACAAAAGCAGCAATCAAAGAAATGATTGTCCCATCAATATTGCCACTCATGGCTCCAATAGCAGTTTACTTTGCGGTTAACATGATAGCTGACCAATCTGCAGCTTTCTCGGCTCTTGGCGCAACGTTAATCGGAACAATCGTTTCAGGACTCTTTGTTGCTCTCTCGATGACATCAGGTGGTGGCGCTTGGGATAACGCAAAGAAGTATGTTGAAGATGGACACTTTGGTGGCAAAGGATCCGATGCGCATAAAGCAGCTGTTACCGGAGACACAGTTGGCGATCCATACAAAGACACAGCAGGACCAGCAATCAACCCAATGATTAAGATTATCAATATCGTTGCATTGCTTCTTCTTGCAATACTTGCAGCCTAAAAAATTGAAGGGATTTAACGTCCCTTCTCTCCTTATATGCAATATTATCTTAACATGTATATAACATCAATAAGCCACAAGTGAAAACAGCCGTAGTATACATTTTTGAAAAGATGGTTGCAGTGCCACATCCTTTCTTACTACATACAACATTATGTAAACTTAACGTTTAATACGTATTAACATAAGGGGATATTTAAAGCAGGCGGCTGGGATAGCGCGGAGCGTTGTCTGCTTATGCACAAGACAATAATTAGAGTTATACATATGTAATAGCTATATCACTAACCTAAGCCACCTTCACCGTTAGGTGAGCCGTAGTACGGCAACCATACTACAGCAACCATACTACAGCAACCATCTATAATAAGCAAACACTATATCTACTACTATATTTTTTTGAAAAAAGGGTGGCAGTGCGACATCCTTTATCACTGATAATGTATAGCATTATGTAAGTGAACCTTGACATATAGTTAATCTTCATTGATATAATGGCCATAGTATGGCAACCTAAGCCTTTTTGAAAATATATATAGTTATATTGATAGTTCGCAATTGATATTATCAATTGTGTCAAAGCAACAATACTAACATTGACATGCATTAATAGAAGGCGGCTTACGAAAGAAGAAGCATCCCATAACAGTTTATTATCATTAAATACAAAGCGCGGCATAAATTAGCAACATTAAGCCAGCTTTTGAGGGTACACTAAGATCAGCACGCTTATTTATATGTCAAACTTATAACAAATACGCATAAAATAAGCATAAATTTTGCTACACGTTACAACGCAACATATACAACCGCAATCGTAATAGCAATCGGCGCCAAGCGCCATTTCAGCCGCATGCTTGCGCTTCCAACTAATAACTAGCATTAAATTATATATAAGCTTCCTTAATCTAACGCCCATAGTATGGCAACCTAAGCCTTTTTGAAAATATATATTGAGAGTTCGTAATTGATATATCAATCGCGTCAAAGCAACAATACTAACATTAGCAAACATTTTGATAACAATATATTAAAGCAGGCGGCTGGAATGGCGCGGGGCGCCGCCTGCTTATGCGAAATGCAATAACTATCATTATAGATAAAAAACTCCTTGATATAATTGCTATACTGCACCAGGAAACTATAGAAGACTCACAAATTTAGTAGTATATAAAACGAAACAATCCCACTATTAAGCCGGCACCTCCCAGCGCGTATTTTCCGCCGCCTGCTTACCTAAGGCATTACGCTAATAATAACGTTATAAACACGAAAAAATATATAAACTTTTATTGGAGTTTTTAGTTTTTGACATAACTTTAGTCCGTAGGATATCCTTTATATATAAGGCGATTCTGCCTTTCATTTACAACGTTTTTTTATATAGGAGAAAATCATGAAAACAAATTTATTTTATTCGAAATCTTTAAGTTCCTTGGTTAAAAGCTTATCTAAGTTATTTAGGATTTTATCGATTGACCAATCCCACCAAGCAATATCAAGAAGCCTCTTTATCGTTTCATCATCAAAGCGCATTCTTATAACGCGAGCTGGATTGCCACCAACAATTGCGTAATCAGGAACATCTTTTGTAACAAGTGCGTTGGTTCCTATTATTGCTCCGTTCCTTAGAATGAAAACTATATTTAGCAGATGGATTCCACAGGCTAAACTCATTTAAATAATTATCTTTTGTTGCGTCTATTTGCTGTTGGAGTTCTGTTATTCCATAAGCTTTCCATGCACCATTTTGTAACCAAGTAGCAGAAAATGCCTGAATCCAAGGACGAACTTTTTTATAATTATCTCCCAAAGCTTTGTTTGAAAGATTCATGGCATGTAAAACAACTTTATACGGTTCGAGATCTGGAAACTTTATTTTAAACGATTGTGTTGGCCAGTGTGATGGATATATCATCGGGCAAATATAATCAGCTATTTGAGCAATTGCGATATAATCTTGACCTAAGTTTTTTTGACTTATCTTAACATCATCGTTTGGAAGACTTCCGGGAATAGTACATCCAAAAACATCGACAGATACTTTTTTGCCAAGTTTATGTATCTCAGATACAGCTTCCTTTAAAAATCTATTGATAACCTGTACTTTTGATTCTTTGTCAACGCAATTTTTTATATTTGTTTCCTGTACGCTTTTGTTGTAATGAGGAAGTCTTATGTAGTCAAATTGTATCTCATCGAATCCTAATTGTGCTGTAAGTTTCGCAATGCGTATAACATAATCTCTTGCTGCTTTGTTGTAAGGATTAAGCCATCGCATATTTTCTTTATCTACGTGAACAGATCCATCTAAATTTAAAATCGCCATTTCTGGATCAGATTCTGTTTTTATTTTATCCTTGAATGCAACTATTCTTGCAATTGTATATATTCCGTTTTCATTGCATTTTGTTAAGAAAGATTTGATGTCCTTTATCTCTTTGTTATACGGCAAATCTTTGACGCCAAGATCACACGTTATTTCACCATGATCATTTTTTATATCTACAACAAAAGCGTTAAGTCCATGCTTTTTAGCAAACTCTATAAATCTATCAACTTTATTTGCCTTTGCTCCAATATATATGCAGCTTAGTTTAAATGCAGATGTATCAAGCTTATCGACTACATTCAATACTGTCTGTTTGTGTATGCCTTTATCTGCAGAACAGCTTGTTACTAACATAACAATAAATGGAAACACTTTAAGCAAGTTTTTCATAATATATTTACCCCCTGTATTCTTTGTATATTATGTCTATCTTCAATAGATAGTTTCTTCTTATAGTTTGTCTCAATTTCAACTTTTTGTCCAGAACGTTTTTTGACTAAAAATGATATAACAACATCTCCATCAGTCAACGAATCTATTGTACGATATATTGATTCTATATCTGCGTCTTCATCTAGTGATATATATATTTTTTTGGTATTCATCATTTGATCAATACTCTTTACACTAGTTGCTAGTATCCTGTATGATTCAGACTCTCTTTTTATAATAGCTTCTATTAACAACGGAGTACCAACGACAAGCATTTCCTTGCTTTGTGCATAGGCCTCTGGAAATACGGATACTTCAAATGAGTTATCCTGATCTGATACCATAATAAATGCAAACTTTTGTCCACCCTTTGAAAGTTTCTCTTTCTTCGAAAGTATAACTCCTGCTATAGTAATATTTCCCTCTGTAGTTTCAAAATCCTTGCTTCGCGTTATATTGTGTCTATTAAGGAATTCTGAATAAATATCCATAGGGTGAGTTCCAAGGTAAAAACCTATAGCTTTTCTTTCATTGTCTAATTTTTCTATATCTCCCCATTCCTTGACGTTTTGAAGCGCTATATTTTCAGTTTTATATTCAGCAAATAATGAACGCTGTGTGACGTTAGGCTTTGTTTCTCCAGATTTTAATAGCTGCTCAAGTGATGCCATAATTTGATGTCTGTTTCCATGAATAGAATCAAATGTTCCAGATGATGCGAAAGCATCTGCTTGCTTGGCATTAATTAACGACTCCTTCATAACTCTTCTGAAAAAGTCAAAGATATCCTTGAATTTACCTTGCTTTTTACGCTCATTAACTATACACTCCGATACAGTCGTGCTACATCCTTTTAAAGCACCTAGCGCATATCTGATAGCATTATCGCCTTCTCCTTTAAAAAATGCGTCAGATTCGTTTATATCTGGAGGCAATATCTCGATACCGCAAGCTCTTGCATCTTGAACAAATGTTGCTATCTTATCTGTGCTTGTGATATCTATATTCATCGATGCCATATAAAACTCTCGTCTAAAGTGAGTCTTAAGGTATGCTGTTTGGTATGATATAAGCGCATATGCAGCTGCGTGAGATCTGTTAAATCCGTATCCAGCAAATTTTTCCATAAGAGCAAACACAGCATGAGCTGTGATCTTTGAAATTCCTTTTTCTTCTGCTCCATTCGTAAAGATATCTCTGTTTTTCTCCATCTCCTCTTTGATCTTTTTGCCCATAGCACGACGTAGCAAGTCAGCACCGGCTAGGCTATATCCACCCATAACCTGAGCCGTCTTCATAACCTGCTCTTGATAGATCATGATTCCATATGTACTTTTAAGAATTGGTTCTAAAAGAGGATGTAGATACTCTGTTTTTTCTAGGCCGTGTTTTCTAGCTATATATAAAGGTATGTTATCCATAGGACCAGGCCTATATAGAGATACCAAGGCTATAATATCTTCAATATTATCAGGCTTGAGCTTTTGAATCACGTCTCGCATACCAGAACTTTCAAGCTGGAATACACCTATAACATCTGCAGCACATATAGTCTTAAACGTCTCTTTATCTTCTATATCTATCTTTGAGATATCAAGATCTATACCTCTGTATTGCTTTATATAATCGCAAGTCTTTTTGATCACTGTTAATGTCTTGAGTCCAAGGAAGTCGAACTTCACAAGACCTGCCATTTCGGCAAACTTCATGTTAAACTGCGTGATAGCAAGTTCGGTCTCTCCATCAGAATAAACTGGCACCATCTCATCGACAGGCTTATCGCTAATAACTATTCCTGCTGCATGCATAGAAGCCTGTCTATAAAGCCCTTCAAGCTGAAGTGCTGTTTTTATAAGAAAATCGATTGTTTCATCTTCTTGCATCATCTGACGAAGCTGCGGTTCTATTTCTAAAGCTTGAGCTAAATCAACTGGGTTTGTCGGATTCTGTGGAACAAGTTTGGATATTTTATCAACCTGACCGTATGGAAGCTGCATAACCCTTCCAACATCTCGTATAACTACCCTTGCCTGCAGCTTTCCAAGTGCTATTATATGAGCAACACAGTTAGCTCCATACTTCGACTGAACATACTTTATAACCTCGTCTCGACGTTCCTGACAAAAGTCTATATCAAAGTCTGGCATAGAAACACGTTCTGGGTTCAAGAACCTTTCAAACAAAAGATGGTATCTAATCGGATCAAGATCAGTGATAGACAAACACCAAGCGACAAGAGATCCAGCTCCAGATCCTCTTCCAGGTCCAACAGGGATTCCATTATTCTTTGTCCATTTTACAAAGTCAGAGACAACCAAGAAGTATCCACTAAATCCCATCTTCTTGATAACGCTTAGTTCATAGTGAAGTCGATCTAAATACTCCTGTGCAACTTCTGATCTATCTTTGCCTTGGTTTGTTTTATATTTCAAAATCTCATTTTCTAATCTTTTGTTAAAGCCATCGTGAGCCTGCCTATCGAGCTCATCATTCTCATTAGATTCACCGTTTTCATCAACAAAGCTTGGAAGCCTAGGCTTGCGTTTCTCTGGCATATAAGAACAACGCTGAGCTATCAATGATGTATTAAGTACTGCCTCCTTTATATCAGAAAACAACTCAAACATTTCATCTGTTGTTTTAAGGTAATGCTCTGAAGTTACCCTGCGTCTGTCTTTAACTGTAAGGTATGTGCCATCTGCAATGCAAAGTAATGCGTCATGAGCTGGGTGCATATCCTTATCCAAAAAGAAAACATCATTTGTCGCAACTAGAGGAACATTTTGAGCAAAAGCATAATCTACAAAAAACTGCTCTGTTCGTTTCTCTCCCCCCTCCCCTGTCCTTGAAATCTCAATATAAAAATTATCTTTATAAATATCCTTCAGATCGTTTAAACATATAGCAGCAATATCATTCTTGCCTGATAGCATCAAAGAGCCAGCTACTCCATTCCAGCCTCCGCTTAAAGCGATTATTCCTTCTGAATATTTCTTTAAGTTATCAACAGTTACAAACTTCCTTTCTTCATGATTCTCCATGTAAAAACAAGTCATAAGCTTCATCAGATTCAAATAACCAGCTTCGTTTTTGGCAAGGAGAACTATAGGTGCTATCGTATCCCCATACTTCAGATCAATTGTCGTCCCAGAAATAGGCTGAATTCCGCAAGACGAACATTTCATTGAAAAGTCCAAGACTCCAAACATATTGTTCGTATCAGTTAAAGCTACTGCTGGCTGATTTCTATGAATACAAGCTTTCGCAAGCTCCTGAATCTTAACAGCACCCTCACAAAGCGAATATGCACTGTGAAGCCTTAAGTGAACAAACGGAGTCATGACAGTCTAAATGTTAATCGTGCTAAACTTATATTAGCACGATTAGATTGTTTTTTGTATTAGGTGATTTAGTCGTTGCTGGCCTCGCTATCACCGTTACGATCTTCCATTGCTGCTTAGCGTTCTTGTTTAACTCTATCAATTATGCCCTGTATATCCTCGACAGTCATACCGTTAGCATGGTTGCCTAGAGCTGTGTGTATTTGCTGTGCTACATCATCGCCATAATAGCCAGCATATAAATACGAATACCTAACTAAGCTTTCAATTGTTGGTTCTTCGGTTTGTAGGAAATTGTTTAGATAATAATCATTATAATCATCTCTCAATAGAGCTTCAGCTATTGGTCTAAATGCTTCAATTGCTGCTGCGCGTTCTTCCCTTACTTTTTTTTGTTCTTGCTCATAGTCGTCAATAATTTTCTGTATATCATCAACCTCCATACTTTTGGCATGGTTGCCTAGAGCTGTGTGTATTTCCTGTGCTGCATTATCGCCATAACCCATCATATCATACGCATACCTAACTAAGCTTTCAATTGTTGGTTCTTCGGTTTGTAGGAAATAGTTTAGATACCAATCATCTCCCAAAACAGCTTCAGCTGTTGATCTAAATGCTTCCATCTCTTGAGATCGTACTGGTTGTTGTACATGATTTTCACCATTGTTATACTCTTCCATTGCTATAACACTAGCAGTTGCGAATACAGAAGTTAGCAATAACGTTTTTGTTAAATTTTTCATCATTTGGTCATGTAAAAAATATACCTCTTACATACTATTATATCATGTTTTTTTTGGATGCTAATGTATTATTTTATTTTCTATATTATATATAAAAGAATTTTTAATTAGTTTTTTATTTTTAAATGCACACGTCGAAATTTTATGTATTGGAAACTTTTTAATTTTATTCCATATTTTTTCATCAAATTGTTTTGCTAAGTATGGTTGTAAATCAAACAAATTGTCGGCTTTGTATTTTTCAAACTTTGTATTTTCATACATTAAACTTCTAATCTTTTGGTCTTCTTCAATTGCCACCGTTGCAAATGCATACCAGAAGTGATACGGCGCTCCTTCGTTGCTATTCCAATATTCATAGCAAAAATTTTTCATAATTTTATAAAAATATTGATGAGGTTTTGATGCATATAAAAAGTAACTGTGCACAGAATTTGGACCTATATTTTCAAAAAATCTCTTTCTTTCAATTGCTGGTGGAACGAAAAATTCTTGATCCAAAATAACTTGCGGAATTGGTCCTGTTAAGTATGTGGATGCATCAAGCCAAAGACCTCCGTTTTCCTCGATCAAGGCAGTTCTTATCAAATCTGAATATTGAACTGGCGTAATCTTTTTATCTTCATATTTCTTTTTAATGTTTTCTGGAATTGTAACGTATCGAGAGTAATTAGCATTATCTAAAACTATAACCTCCATATTGCCAGCATGACGCTTTATGCTATCTATACATGCCTTCACAAACTTCGGAGCATTTTCGTATCCTTTATCCCAAAACACCCATATTTTGTTTGGAAACTTTGCCGGGGCTTCTTTGCTAGGGTCAAATTCCTGATTCAATAGATACCTATAATGACGAACAGTTTCTTTTAAGAAGATTCTATGTATCTTATTTTTAAAGTCCAAACTTGCTTCATTTGCTACCTCTCGCTTTGTTGTTTCTTTCATGAATGCTTGTTCTAATCTTATAGTCATGACTTGTTTCTTTAGATCTTTCTCGTTTTGCATTGACTTATAAAGAGCGACGCTAGAAACACAAAACGAACAAACAAGTAATAATGTCTTTATATTCATAATATCTTCGTATCTTTTTAAATATTTATAATTTTATTTTAACAGAAAAATTATTTTTTTTAAAGCTATACTGTATGTTACTAACACCAAGAGAGAGCTACACATCGCAACGGCAACAGCGAGCTCGCAATAATATCTCCAAAGATGAAGTAATTTAGAACAAACTATTGAAAGCTTGGTTTAACATGCTTATTCTGCGGATATTTCTGTTCAATAACTTCATGACAGATTAGGCAACCATGCTAAAGATATGACTGTCGAGGACATACAAAGCATAATTGAGATAGTTGAATGATAGATTCGAAAAAGTATGTATCAGACTTATAACTAACTTAACTAAAACATACTTTTAAAATTTTATCAACAATTTATTCTTATATAGTATGCTATACAATGACAATAAAAATTTTTCCACATATTTTCAAAAAAACTATTGACTCGTTGAAAAAACAACATTTCTTGATGTGTTAACTTTTTGAGCAATCATGTCAAAACACCTATAAAACAAGCATATTAACACTTTTCTCACAAGTTATCCTCAGAGTTATTAACAGGTTTTGTGAATAACTATAATTTTATGTGTTTTAATCGTTGCAAAGACTGTTAATAACCATATCAAAAATACAGGTTAGTGGAACATGCTAAAAATATGACTATCAAGGATATACAAGACATAATTGAAAAATACAAAACAACAATGCTTACATTGGCAAGCATCATGATAACAATATATTAAAGCAGGCGGCTGGAATGGCGCGGGGCGCCGCCTACATGTGCAAAACGCAAGAATTACCAGACATTGTAATAAGAGTTATTTTAGTACCAACTACCTAACTAAGCCACCTTCCACGTAAGTGGAACCAGTGGCTTGGTAGCAGTGCCACACCTCTATCTCTACACAAACCTATAACACTTTATCACCTACCTATAAACAACCATATACACTACTACTATATTTTTTTGAAAAAAGGTTCGAAGAAAGAAATATAAATGAAGAGAACTTATGTCAAGGTAGAGAACGTAAGTGAACCTTGACATATAGTGAAGATTCATTTATATAATGCGAACAGCCTTTTTGAAAATATATAGTTATATTGATAGTTCGCAATTGATACTATCAATTGCGTCTAAGCAACAATGCTTACATTGGAAGGTATCATGATAACAATATATTAAAGCAGGCGGCGGGAATGGCGCGGGGCGCCGCCTGCTTATGCGAAAGACAATAGCTAGCATTATATACATAATCTTCATTGATATAATCGCTATACTACATCAGGAAACTATAGAATACTCACAAATTTAGTAGTATATAAAACGAAACAATCCCACTATTAAGCCGGCACCTCCCAGCGCGTATTTTCCGCAGCCTGCTTACCTAAGGCATTACGCTAATAATAACGTTATAAACACAAAAAAAATATATAAACTTTTATGGGAGTTTTTAGTTTTTGACACAACTTTAGTCCGTAGGATACCATTTATATATAAGGCGAATCTGCCTTTCATTTACAACGTTTTTTTATATAGGAAAAAATCATGAAAACAAGTTTATTTTATTCGAAACCTTTAAGTTCCTTGGTTAAAAGCTTATCTAAGTTATTTAGGATTTTATCGATTGACCAATTCCACCAAGCAATATCAAGAAGCCTCTTTATCGTTTCATCATCAAAGCGCATTCTTATAACGCGAGCTGGATTGCCGCCAACAATCGCGTAATCAGGAACATCTTTTGTAACTAGTGCGTTGGTTCCTATTATTGCTCCGTTTCCGATATGAATACCAGGCATGATCGTTGCACCATATCCGATCCAGACGTCGTTCTCTATAACAGTATCGCCTTTGTTAGGAAATACTAGTGACTGTGGATATTGCTCTGAAACATCATCACTAAATATTGCAAATGGGTATGCTGTTATATAGTTATGATTATGAAAAATGCCATTCATCAAAAACTTAACATCTTGAGCTATCTGACAGAATTTGCCAATGATTAATTGATCGCCAAGAAATTCATGATGATACTTAACGTTGTTCTCAAAGTTTTCTGGAGATCTTTCGTCGTCATAAAATGTATAATCGCCAACTTTGATATTTGATCGCGTGATGAAGTTCTTCAAAAAGACAGTGCGCTTTAATCCAAACTTAAGAGGATATTGCGCACATGGGGGTGGAAAGCAAATATTACTCTTCAACTGTTTCTACTTCCTCTTCGATTGGCGCTGTTTGCTCTGAAGCAGTCATAACTCTAAGAGCGATATCAACAGTAACCTCTGGATGTAAAACTATGCCTATCTTATAGTTACCAATTGCTTTAATTGGAGCAGCGATACGAACTTGTCCCTTGCTTATCGTTATTCCTTGTTCGCTTAATGCCTCAACGATATCTGATGGACGTACAGATCCAAAGAGAAAACCAGAGTCACTTGCTTGTCTTGTTAAGATGATTGAAACATCTTCAAGCTTATTTGCAGCTTTTTCAGCTTCTGTTTTGAGTTTTAGGTTATTCGCTTCGATTTCTGCTTTTTTATTTTTGAAGTATTCTAGATTTGCTTCTGTGGCTCTTAATGCTTTCTTCTTCGGCAATAAAAAGTTTCTTGCATATCCCAATTTAACATCAACAACATCACCTATAAAACCTAGCTTTTCAACTCTTTCTAGTAAAATAACTTGCATTGTGTGAAACCTTAATTAAATGAAAGAAAAACAAATATCTGATGAGAAGAGTTTAACATTTTTTAAAAGTATATTCTACAGAAAGTTTTAGATAGATTAGTATCATAAAAATCTTTGCTACATTAACTAAATATTAAACAAAATTTGTTATACTTATTTATATACGGATAATGGTGAAATAGTTTCTCTGTGCTTAGCGATATTGTAATAGACTGGTTTGCATTGATATCCTCACAAGGAATTGGCCCTAAAACTTTTTGGGCATTGATGAGAAGATATAGGACTGCCGCAGAAGCAATCAAACACATCGAAAAGCCTTTTAACAGACTAAAAGCAGAGAAAATACTAAACTCAATGAACTGTAATGTTATTTTGGCTAACGATCAAATGTTTCCAAAATCACTTAGACGAACTTGTTCTTGCCCTCCCCTTCTTTTCTACAAAGGTGATATCTCGATAATCAATAAAAGAAAAATAGCAATTATAGGCGCAAGAAATGCTTCTCTTACAGGCAAATCAATAGCTAAAAATTTAGCTGAGAATTTGTCACGATATTTTGCGATAGTATCAGGACTTGCAAAAGGAATTGATACAAGTGCACACATAGGGTCACTTGAAAACCCAAGTTATAAGTCAGCAATTTCGGTTTTACCAATGAGTTTTGATAATATATATCCGAAAGAAAATCAAAAACTTTTTGAAAAAATCGCTGAAAACGGTCTCGTAATAACTGAGAAACCATATGGTTCTCATAATGAGCAAGGATCATTCCATGCAAGAAACAGAATAGTAACACTCTTATCCGAAGCTATAATAGTTATAGAAGCTGCAGCTAAATCAGGAACGATGACAACCGCACAAATGGCTCTTGATATAGGATGTGAAGTTTTGGTCGTTCCAGGCAGTCCAAGTGATCCGCGAAACTTCGGATCAAATCTTTTAATACGAAATGGAGCAACGTTAATACAAAGTTATGAAGATGTTCTTGAATCATTGAATTATGTTCAACAAGAACATATATCAGTAGTTCAACACAAAGTTATAGAAGAAGCTCAAAGTATTAATCAATCTGATTTGCAAAATAAAATTTTAGAGATGTTGTCTAATGTTCCAGTTACATTAGATGAACTTTCGTTTCAACTTAAAGTCCCAATGCAAGACATTTTATGTGCTATTTCTGAGCTTGAACTAAAAAATATGATAGCAAGACACTCATCTAATGGAATCGTATTAGGATACAAATAGATGAATGTCAAATTAAAGAAATCAACGCATGAGGTTTCGCTTAATAGTGGGCACAGACAACGTGTATATCAAAAACTCCAAGAGCCAAATTATTGTTTTTTAGATTATGAAATTGTTGAAATGATGCTATTCTTAGCTATAAAACGAAAGGATGTTAAACCGTTAGCGAAGAAATTAATTGATAATTTTGGTAGTGTACACAGAATATTAAATGCATCTCGGGCAGAACTGTTAAATGTTAAAGGAGTCGGAAACTCTATTGTAAATGTTATAAAAACTATAAACATTATATTAAATGCATCAATTAAAGATAGAGTAGAAAAACAAAGCGTTATCGAATGCCTAGATGACGTTATAACTTTATCTAAAAATTATTGTTTGGATAATGAATGCCTGTGTTTAGTTCTTTTGAATAATATAAATGAAGTAATTAAATTCGAAAAGACAAATGAAGGCGACGTTAGTGCAGTTAACTTTTCGACGAGGTTAATTGTTAAAAAATGTATAGAGTTTGGAGCAAGAAAAGTGATCCTTATACACAATCATCCAAGCGGAGATCCAACCCCCTCATCGCAAGATATATACTCAACAAAAAGAATAATAGAAGCATTGGAAATTTTCGATATAAAGCTATTTGATCATGTTATAATAGGAAAAGGAAGGTATATATCATTTAGAACAATTGGAGTAATATAAGTATTTTTTTTGTTTATTAACATTTTACAGCCAAATATCATTCGCAGCAACTGACATCACTGTCGACTTAATCGATATTGATGGATACGAAGATGACAAGACGAAGGTAGCTAAAGAACATATATCACGTTATGTAATCGTAATTCCGCATGAGGCAACATTAAGCAGGAGGAGTAATGCGTCATTCCTGCCGTCTGTTTGTCGTAAGTACCATTTACTAAATATTATTGATTGTGATATAATATAATGGAGATTATATATCTTGAAAATTTTAAGAATTATGAAGGTTATACGTTCTTTAATAATATGTGCATTAAGTGCGATGCACTTGTCTTTATACTCTTGTGATGAGTATGATTATTATTATGACTGTGATGAGCAAATTAATACTCTAGCACCTTTACCGTTAAGTGAGGACGAAAAAGATGTTAAGTATTTGTTAAAATTAGATACAACATTCGATCAAGAAATGGACTATGAAGTTTACAGACAAAAAATTAAAAATATAACAGATCTACTCGTTGAAGAAGACAAAGAAGCACGACCTAATAGTGACAAACTTTATTTATCTTATGAAAAATACAGGAAAGCGTGGAATAAAGCGAACCCAAACAATCAGATAAAGATAGACTTACCAAAAGGAATTGATTTAAACAAAATACGTTTGCAACAACCTGATGTAGAAAAAAGCGACTATAAGAACAAAAGATATAAAAAAGAAACTTTCAACCAAAAACCTGTGTATTACTCATTTCTGTATGGTCAAAATATGTTATATGGACTAAGTGATGATTTGCGAAGCAATAATGATGAAACCTTTTTAAATTGCTTGGTTCACCATATAGTCAACCTAATGCTATTTTTACCCCAAGAAGAAGTTGGTATGTCTAAAAATTATGTGCTGCAAGTTGGAAAGTATGACTATGATGGTTTTATTGCTGCATTTAATAAACTAAAATATATAATAAAAAATTCGAAAAAAAGCACTTATAGAAACGAAAACGACATCGAAAATCTTTTCACAACGATTAAAAAAACACACAATGAACAAGACTTGAAAAAACTTACAGGAAAAAGTTTTCAAGATTTGAAAAATGATATAAGAAGCAAGAAAATAGATATAAGTTTATCTGGAGAAGACATTTGTATTTTACAATACAACCATAACTATGACCTTAAAAATAAAATCATAGAAAGGATGGAAATCTTTAGAGATGAAATTTTTAAAACATTAAATGATTCTGGATTTTTAGGGTTTATCAATACATTTCTGTTTAATATAATAATTAAAAACTGGGATCAGTCAAAGTATAACGGAACGACACACTATCAACTTATAACACCATTTATAGCACCACTCAATTATGAAGAAACAGATGCCGACTACGGTTGTACCGACTACCATGTACAAGGTTTAACAGGCAAACAAAATGCTATAATGTCTTTTTATAAACACAAATTAAGTACAGATGATAAGAAAGAAGTTAAGTGCGATCACAAACTTTTAATAAAACAAATAAATTATAATAAAGACTTAAAAGTAGATGAATTAGGAGTTATAAAAAATGTTCCAGATAATATGAAGATACTTGAATATCTTAAACATCTATTGGAAGATGAAATAAACATGAACTTTTTTAATAGTTTTAAAAATTGCGGCAACAACATATACGTATTCAATGATGCATGTGAAAATGGTAAATTTTCTATGGTGTTATCAAACCTTTACAACGAAAAGCAAAACTACGGCAGTAATTTTTGGCAAATAGTATATGCCCCATGGAAAGACAATATATATACTAATTACATTAAAGAAAATTATTGCAAACAAAAAGATGACATAGATATCAAATTCGTAAGTAAAGATGATTTTTTTAAATCAAAATATATACCAACAATTTATATCAATAAAGATAATATATTAAATTTTTTAAAAGCTATTAATTTAAACGATTGGAATGAGTTTATATTAAAACAAGATCAGAACAAGAGCAAGGTTACGTTTAATTTATCTTACGAAAAAGATTATGTTTATGCTCGATTTCCTGGAATTAATAGTCAAACTATACAAAAAAACAACATCTCAAAATTTCAACCTTGTTAAACAAAAAGCACAAGAATATCTTTCTGATAAATATGATTATCAATATAACGCAAATCCTAATACGATTAACAAATTTTTAAAATCAATTGGTATCCATGACGATAATTTAACTAATAAATACGCAGTAATACAAATAAAAAGAAACAAAGAAAACGCTTGTAACATAAAATTTTCTGTTCCTCTTCAATTTTGTTATAATTATAACACTTATGATCAAATGTTGTTTACAGCCATATATTATTCAAATGGAAATCTACGAACAAACAGCTATACTCCCATAGATATGGCTTTGGATGAAAATGCAAATATTAACGTTGTAAGTGATGATATATTTAATCAATTCGAAAAAGGCAAAATATACAGAATTTATCAAAAAGGAAGAATTCACGACAAGCATAGACCTGTTTTTGTTCAATTGGATGAAAGTAATAATGATACAAATATAAAAATACTAAAGTCAATTACTGATTTAGCATCGCAAAAAACGCAACAAACACAAATATATAATTTTAAGTTGATTTCTGAATCAACAGCAAACAGATTAAAAAAGAAAGCAGACGGTTCAGAATATAGCTATGTGTTATGTGTAGAGAATCAGATGAAATATGCTGGATACAAATTATACGTTAATAAAAGCGACCTTGATAACTTTATATTTATTGACAAAACACTTGCAAAATTAAACAATCACCCCAGAACGATTAACGACTTCTTTGGCGCACAAAAGTACTCAAAAATAAGAGATTTAAAAGATTATATTACCGTTATAGACAACTAGAATATAGGCGACACCTTTGTAATAAGTGTCGCTTTAATAACTTTATTATTTGTATATTGTATAGCTCGCAATTGATATGATAGGTTGTGGAAAGTATGTTTTAGTTAATACCTTATCATGTCTAACTTGAAAATAGCACCACTTGTTTCAGCTAATTCTGTTGACAGCACCAAATTTTCACTGTTTAAACAGATATCTTGTATGTTTTGATGTGTAATATATTGAGGCAAACGAAAAGATGACAACCATTATCACCGTTAAAAAATCTTCAGAATTTATTATTTTTTGAATCAGTTGAATTTTTATAAAGAATGGAATCGACGGTGGAAGTCCTGCTATTGAAAACAGAGAGACCGATATAAACGTTCCAACTATAGGTTTTGTTTTCATCAAAGAAGACATATCTGAAAACTGTTCTATTGTTTGTTTTTTCTTTAATAACAACAAGCTAAATAAAAATAACGCGGAAAAAATGCAATAAGCACAAACATACATTAGTGCTTGCTTTATAGCCACAACAGAAATAGCAGCTAGAGCTACACCTAAATGTCCTATTGAGTTATAAGCCAAAAATTCTTTTATGTCTTTTTTAAAGATTGGGCATATACTTCCGGCAATCAAAGATAAATATGATACGGATACTATAATAATTTTAAAAATGTTGTAATCAATAATATTCAAAGAGTTCAGCATATCAGTAAAGATAAATAGCAAAACAAATTTCCAAACAGAATCTATAAAAAATAGTAGCTTTATAGGTGCATTTTTATATAAGTCAACAAGCCATAAATGAAATGGAGAAATGCCGATCTTAAAAAATAATCCGCAAGTTATGAGGATTATAGATGTTATTAACAACGATGAATCAACGTTATTTAAAGGCAAAAATAATAATGTTTTATTTTCTGCATAATACAAACTTGCCCCCATAAAAATCAAAGATGTCATTAACGCAGAGTTTAAAATAAATCTGACAGCAGCATCCTTAGATTTTTTAACCAACGCAAAAAATACTGATAAGCTATATATTTCTAAAAAAAGTATCAGACTTAAAAAATTATTGATTATCATAAATTCCGCAATGCAGTATCAATTTGCTCATAAATACCTTTTACACAATCAAATGGATCCACAACTATTCCAAACGTATCTTTTAAGTTTGCAGCTCTTTCAATTGGTGAATGTTCGATATTAAGGCCTATCCCAATGATAGCAAATGGATACATAATTTCAACCAAAACACCACAAAGCTTTTTGTTTCCAACTAAAAGATCGTTCGGTGGCTTTATAACTATATAGTTAGTTTTTGTTAAGTTATTTATATGATCCTTTAGAAGCTTCAATACAGTTGATGTTATTACTGCTGTTTTATTTATAGAGATATTAACCTCAGAAATATTAAAAACAAAGCTTGCGTATAAATTTCCTGGTGGAGATATCCATACCCTATTGTTCAAACGTCCTCTTCCAGCAGTTTGTTGTTCTGCAGTAACAATAAAGTTTTTGTTTGTCCCTTTATTCAATAAATGTTTTGCATAACTGTTTGTGCTATCAATTTTTTTTAAACTTATAATTTTAACCATATTTCCTCGCATAAAAAAAAGTAACTTAAAATTGATCAGGTGTGATAAGATTAATCTGCATATGGTCACATAGCTCAGTTGGTAGAGCACCGTGTTCACATCGCGGTGGCCACAGGTTCAAGTCCTGTTGTGACCACCAATAATCCTCTGATCTACATATATGTTAACGTAAGTTATTTTTCTGTGTCAAAAAATAAAAACTCCCATAAAAGTGTTAATATTTTTTTGCGGAAACATGATATAATGTATGTAATAGAATGATAGATAATATATCGAAATTATGAAAAAACTTTTAATTTGTTTTATATGTATATATCAATACATAGCACATTCATGTGATGATTTATACGTAGACTATGAATGCGAAGAGGATATTCAAACAGTAAACCAAACATATCCAAAAATGGATAGTTTTGCAGTGCAAGACAATATTTCTCGGGAAATCAAATACATAAATTGCATTGATGTACAAAATGAAGAAATGGATTTTTATGATTATAAATCTGCAATAGATAACATTAAAGATAAGATTGTTGAAAACGACGCATTATCATATGAAAAATGGTGTGAACTGAACAAAATAGACAAAACAATAGACCAATATTTTACATGTGACACAGACCCTCAAAAAGATACAGCAAAAGACAAAACTCTGTACTGGAGCAATAAAGCTGATGATATGCTTGGGACAGAACGGTCAAAATATTACGACGAAACAACGAAATATCTAGATAATTCGTATTATGGACTAATCGTAGATGAAGAACTGAAGAAATATTGCAAGGTATATGAGAAAAGTGAAAACAAAAAAAAATACGATCTTTCTTTTTGTATGCATGCTTTTTTATCAAAAATTGACTTAATGTCATTAACAGACACTCAGTTTTGCAGTCTTTTAACTCACTATGCAACAGCCTTTATGGGTAAAATACCTTACAAGAATATAAACACCTCAAAAGATATCTTTAAAATTGGTGACTTTGGTTATGATGGATTTATTGCAACATTAAATATATTCAAACAACTTATAAATAACACTCCAGAAAATAAACAACAAGATAAAATCACAGAAATTATTAATACACTTTTTACAAAAAAATGTTTTTCAACAGAACATAAAGATGAAATACTTAAAAATATAAAAGAAAACAAATTAACACTTACAACATTCCATGGCGGAGCACGCGATTTTGTTGCGATAGTTCCATACAACAAAAACGAGAAAAACAAAGAAGATATTATAAAAAGAGTCGATCGGTTAAAGAATACCGTTTTTCAAGCTATGAATGACTCTGGCCTTTTAGGATTTTTAAATACAGTAATTGTAGAAATTACAGATCCTTATGAAAATATTTTTGAAGAAACGCCACCCATAAGCGCATATACTCCAAATGGCAATTTTACATTGCAACAACTGGACGGTACAACTTGTAAGTATCAAGTATTTAAAAACTTTATAGGAAGAAGAAATGTTATCAATTCTTTATGTATTGTTAATTGCGTAGATCTTACTGACCAAGATCAATTTCTTTCACAAGAATATAAAATATCAAAATGTGATTTTGCAAAAGGACATGAAGTTGACGAATTTGGTGTTCTGAAAAATATTACTGTCGAGAATAGTACATCATATTATTGGGATATATTAAATAACGCATTAAAGAAAAACTTCACTAATTCTGCTAAAGCTGTTCGCAATGGAGAAGACTTAGTCTACATAATAAATCAAACAGATAATAAAAATGATAAAGATATTATATTAAGTAGCATCGATTTAGTTAAAGCACCAGATTTACAGATCTCAAAGTTGTTTAACGTAATGTTTAAAACCAAAAAAGACAAATCGCATAATAATAATCTTCAAAACTACATAGAAGACACCCTCCATGTAAAAACTATTAGAATAATTAACATCGTTAATCATGATTATATAAAAGCCAGCTTTACATTTGCTTTTGACAAAGCCGACACAGCTTTAAAAGTTCTCAATGACCTTAACATTAACTATACAATTGATGAAAACAAATACAAAGAAAACCAGGAACTTCCAATCAATTCACAAGAGAAACTTTATCTTAGTAATAACTACAAATACGCAATAAAACTTACAGGTCAAGAAAAAGTGAAAAAAGAAACGAATCAAAGCAAAAACGTTATTTCAATTTTCATACCAACTACACAAGCAAAATACACTGATGACTTTTTGAAAATAATGCGTTTGAATAACGATTTTCATAAAAATAAAAGAAACGATAATGAAACTCTTAACGATTATGTTTTTAATACAAAAAGACTGAATATAATTGACGACGCTGATTTTAAATCGATAAAGGGTAAAAGAGACACAGTATTTAAATGTTACATTAAAGATGTCACAGATAAAAGTTCTTGTTATTTTTATGAAACAGATAATAGCAACACTGATGAAAACATAATAATTTTAAAGCCAATAGAATTAAAATTCTGGATATCTATATCTAGTGGCAACATGAAAACAACACCAGATCCTTCATATCAAGAAAAAATCCAAATTATATCAAAAAGCAATGCAGAAAAATTAAAAAAAGAACAAAAAAGATCGCTATATTTTTACGATCAAGGCGGTCATACACACTATAAAATTTATGGTTTTAAGAATGAAAACCCCGAATATATATTTTGTGATGGAATGTGCTCTTATGATAAGATATATGAAGGCATACAATACATTAAATACTTCAGTACAGATAATCTTGCCACAACAGACATTCCAATTAACGACCTAGATACAAAATAGCCAAAAATGGCTATTTTTTTATATCAGAAACACTTTGTATAGTTAATTATTGACATCAATAAATGCATTTATTAGTATATTTATATAAGCATGCAATATAATATGATCGAATTATGTTTTTAAAAAGTTCTATTTTATTCCTATCATTAATGTTTAATATATTTGCATGTGACTATGAGTACGAAGAATGTGATTTTTATAAAGAAGATCAGACCTTGTTTGATAACATAAATCATGGATTAAAAGAAGGACTTGGTCCAACAGAATTCGCAAAAACTATAGAATTACCAAGTTCAATTAATATGGATACCATATCTGAAATATATACAGAATTGCTAGTTTACAGGATGTTATATAATGCAATAAAATATAAAGTTAATCCTTTATGTATAGTAGAAGATCTATTAGAAACAACAAAAAAGAATCCATTATCGGAAAATGTATCAGATGAACAAGAAGTCAATTATTGTTATAAAACACCTATTACTGACGAAAAACTTAAGTGTAAAAAATCAATAGATTCGCTAAAAGAAGACATTATAAATAAAAACACGAACATTATTAAAAGCAAAATATTTGCAAACTGTGAAAGACAAATAAAAGACCTATCTAATGAATTAAAAAAACAAGCCCCAACAGCGGTTCAAGAAACTGATATACCTCAACCTTTTTCAAGTGATATATATAAATATTTTCAAAAAACAATAGAGTCACGTTTAAAAGAAGAAATTACAAAAATATTAAAAAGCACGATATCTGAAAAATGGTGTGGACAAATAACCCTAAAAGCTATAAACAAAGCCATCGAAATAATTCGCGACAATAATCTTTTGCAATATTGTTATGATAACAGCTCACAGTATCCAATCAAATCAATTGAACCAACATATCACGAATATTTACCAGCTTTTAAAACAAAAAATCCCATAGTCGGAATATGGAAGACAACATTGCCGGATCCAAACAAAGGTAATTGTAAAATGGAGTTTTATCAAGTTAATTTTCAGAATAGAGCCAATAGATGTTTATTTGAATCTGTGCGTCAAGAAAAAGAGGAGATAAATAAACATTTCAATGAGTTTATTGAAAAGTTAAAGAAAAAAAGCCTAAAGACAGCAGATGAAAATTTTATTAGATCTTTTATCGAGCATTATTCGTCAATCCCATCATCATCCGGTAATTTTGAACCAATATTAGAATTTGAGCAACAAGTTAAAAAATTACAGAATGAACTAGATCCAAACAAAAACAAATTTATGGCGTTTCCTTTATATGCATTTATATCATACCTTACTAAAACGCCAATAAGAGTATTTGCGGCAAATTTTTATGGATCTAATTCCTGGCATTGCCCTATGACATCAATTGAAACATATCCAGCTCTTGCGTGTGAGATAATGCAAAAAGCTCCAATTTATACACATGGTAGCGGTAGCCATTATACATTATTAATACCAACTGATTGGGTTGATAACAGTGAAGCATTCTTGAATCGCCCAGGGACAGAGCATTATAAAGACATTATCAAAGATGTTAAAACGTTTCTTCTGGAAAAACGCAAGAAATAGACAACGAAATGGTGTATAATATACAAAAACGTTATAGAACTTTAAACATATGAAGATAGATTTTCAAAAGATAGTAGTTATGCATAAGTTTAGCACTCGCAACATTTGCTGTTGCTCTATACTTTAATGGTAACGATAAGTACAATGAGCTAGTTGCTAAGTTTAAAAAACATGAAAAAGACATAAATATTATTAATATGGAATTGTATGTTGCTCCAGTAATGCCTAGCTCGAACATACAAAAAAACGCAGTAAAAGAAACATTAAGAAAGTACAATTATCTTTTTAACAAACCATATACAAACTTAAAGGCAAACCAAGTTAACAAGTATCCAAATAAAATATGGACATTTTGGCACCAAGAAGAATCAGAAGCACCAGTGTATATTAGACGTTGCATTGAAAGTATGCGAAAGCATTCTTGTGGTCGTGAAGTTATAGTTCTAAATGCAAAAAACATAAAGGATTACATAGATATACCTGAAAACATCATGGTAGCATTTAATTCCGGCAATATATTACCTGGAACTTTTGTAAACATATTGGCAGCATTTTTGCTGTATGAGTATGGCGGAACATTTTTTAATAGCACGATGTATTTATCAGATGCTCCAAAAGAATTTTTTGATTTGGACTTTGAACCATCGCTAATACTATCAAAGAAAAACAGAAGAGAGTGTACAAGTAATCACTTGATGGCTATGTATATGCATCATGTAAAAGAACCAGGTCACTATTACTTTTATACGCTTCGACAATTCGCTATAGATCATGCAAAGAACTTTAAATACTATTGGCCATATTATATATTTGAAAATTTCGCATCTGTATTTTATGAGGAAGATGCAAGGTTTTATAAAATAGTTAACGATATGGTTGATAATAATAAGGTTATACATAATATATACGGCACACAAAGTATACAAACTCTAAAAAAATTATTGCCTGTAAAATACAACAAACAATTTTGGAATTTATTAAAATCAAAAACAAAAATACATAAACTTACCGTAAATGCTATGAATAAAAAGTATAGTCCAGGTTCACTCCTTGATAAACTAATCAGAGATGAGTTGGATTAATATTTATATTACCATATTAGTGCTCCTCCACTAAACATGCAGCGCCCCGCGCAATTCCAGACGCCTGCTTATATGTATAGTAATCTAAGCCACCTTCACCGTTAGGTGAACCAGTGGCGGTCGCAGTGCGACATCCATTACAGCAACCATCTATACGTTATATCACTTACCTATAAACAACCATATAAGACTACTACTATATTTTTTTGAAAAAAGGTTCGAAGAAAGAAATATAAATGAAGCAAGCCGCTGTCAATGGCCTTTAGAGTGAAACGTGCCTTGACAGGTAAGGCTTAGCTGAATTGATATAATGCGAACAGCCTTTTTGAA